>NZ_JAGTUI010000043.1:0-15555 GCF_018224585.1 Neisseria sp. Marseille-Q1983 | reverse complement strand
TTGTACTGTCTGCGGCTTCGTCGCCTTGTCCTGATTTTTGTTAATCCACTATATTAAGGCTGCGGCAACGGGAGCACCTCAAACGAAATGGCGTAAGGATAGTTTGTTGTATCTATGGAAAATGCCGTCTGAACCTGTGTTCAGACGGCATATTTTATATGGGATTAACGGCGGAACCTGCCGCCGTCGAAATCATCGAAAGCCTCATAAGCCGCCCGGCATTGGGTTTTCTGTTCCTTATAAGGCAGGGAGCGGAATGCTTTGCGCGCCTTTTTGTTTTCGCGCAATTCTTGCACGTTGCCTTGCGATCGGTACCACGCGGCACGGCGTTCCAAATATTTCCTGCATTCGGGGTGCAGCATCTGCTTGTTTGCCTTGCGGATATGTTTAGTATGTCGGTGGGCGGGTTCTGACGTACCGGCAGCGGCAGTTGTCGATACCAGTCCCAATATTGCAGACAACAGTATGGCAAGCATCTTTTTGACAGACATGACGATCCTTTCAGTTTGTAATTCTTTCCAGTATAGGATGGAAGGATGGAACGGGCAAATTGTCGGCAGTTTCAGACTCATTCAGCCGACAAAACTTGCCGTTTGATATGCAGATTCAAATAACACATTAATCTCAATAATAAATTTCAATCGGTAAGAAAATGGAATTTGTCGGCGGCGGCGTGGCAAAAATCATACTTTGCAAAATTTAACAATTTACAGGGGCAGAAAACCGGAAGCTTTCCTTTTTCGTCGGAAAATCCTTATTTCATCGCCTTGTAGCAGGAGCCGGTCAAAAGGCAAAAAATTTACCCGTTTTTTATCGGTAAAGAATTATCAGATAAAACAAATATTATAGGAAAAATACGACAGGCGGGTTGTATCGCGCATTGCCTGAAACTGAAAAATGCAACCGTTGTCAAGACTGGAGGAAATACAAAAAATCCACTATATTGTCTGCCTTGATTGATTTGGAAAGAGTGTCCCTTAGGTATCGGGGGCGGAAGGGGAAACGATGAATACGACGGCTGATTTGAAAGTAACTAAACGAGACGGAAGATTAGAAGCCATTGATTTGGATAAGATTCACCGTGTCGTTACTTGGGCGGCGGAAGGATTGGAAAATGTTTCCGTGTCGCAGGTCGAGTTGAAATCGCACATCCAGTTCTACAACGGCATCCGCACCGACGACATCCACGAAACCATCATCAAAGCCGCTGCCGATTTAATTTCGGAAGATACCCCGGACTACCAATACCTTGCCGCGCGGTTGGCCATTTTCCATCTTCGTAAAATAGCCTACGGCGAGTACGAGCCGCCGCACCTTTACGACCACGTTAAAAAACTTACCGATGCCGGAAAATACGACAGGCATATCCTTGAGGATTACAGCCGCGAAGAATTTGACGAGCTGAACGCCTATATCGACCACGAACGCGATATGTCCTTTTCCTATGCCGCTGTCAAACAGCTCGAAGGCAAATATCTGGTACAGAACCGCGTTACCCGCCAGATTTATGAAACACCGCAGTTCTTATATGTTCTGGTGGCGATGTGTCTTTTCAGCAAATACCCGAAAGAGGCGCGCCTGGGTTACGTCAAACGGTTTTACGATGCCGTTTCCACATTTAAAGTATCGCTGCCCACGCCGATTATGAGCGGCGTGCGTACGCCTACGCGCCAATTTTCAAGCTGTGTGCTGATTGAATGCGACGATAGTTTGGATTCCATCAATGCCACTACCAGTGCGATTGTGAAATACGTTTCCCAGCGTGCGGGCATCGGTATCAATGCCGGACGTATCCGCGGTTTGGACAGCGAAATCCGGGGCGGCGAAGCGCGGCATACCGGCTGCATCCCGTTTTTCAAAATGTTTCAGGCGGCGGTCAAATCCTGTTCGCAAGGCGGCGTGCGCGGCGGCGCGGCAACCTTGTTCTATCCCTTGTGGCACATCGAAGCCGAAAGCCTGTTGGTGTTGAAAAACAACCGGGGCGTGGAAGACAACCGTATCCGCCAGCTTGATTACGGCGTGCAAATCAACCGCCTGCTGTACACCCGCCTGATTAAGGGCAGCAACATTACGCTGTTTTCGCCCAACGAGGTTCCGGGGTTGTACGAAGCGTTTTTTGCCGACCAAGACGAATTTGAGCGGCTCTATACGAAATACGAGCAAGACCCGAACATACGCAAGCGTATCATTCCGGCTGCCGACCTGTTTTCCACGCTGATGCAGGAGCGTGCCGGGACCGGGCGCATCTACATTCAAAACGTCGATCACTGCAATACGCACAGCCCGTTCGATCCGCGCGTTGCGCCTGTTCATCAGTCCAACTTGTGCATGGAAATCGCCCTGCCGACCAAACCGCTGGACAATATCAATGATCCGAACGGCGAAATTGCCTTGTGTACACTGTCAGCCTTTAACTTGGGCGCATTAAACAGCTTGGACGAATTGGAAGGGCTTGCCGATTTGACCGTGCGCGCACTTGATGCACTTTTAGATTATCAGGGTTATCCGGTAGAAGCCGCGCGTACCTCCACTATGGGCCGCCGTTCGCTCGGCATCGGCGTGATTAACTATGCGTATTATTTGGCGAAAAACGGTGTCCGCTACAGCGACGGTTCCGCGCTCGGTCTGACCCACCGTACCTTTGAAGCCATACAGTATTACCTGCTCAAAGCATCGGCAAACCTTGCCAAAGAATACGGTGCGTGCACGCTCTTTAACCAAACCGTTTATTCGCAAGGCAAACTGCCCATCGACACCTACAAAAAAGATTTGGATGCCGTCTGCGGCGAGCCTTTGCATTACGACTGGGAAAGCCTGCGTGCCGACATCGTCAAATACGGCCTGCGTAACTCCACCCTGACCGCGCTTATGCCGTCTGAAACCAGTTCGCAAATTGCCAACGCCACCAACGGCATCGAGCCGCCGCGCGGCTTGGTAACAGTCAAAGCATCGAAAGACGGGATCCTGAAGCAAGTCGTGCCGGAGTTTGAAACCCTGAAAAATGCCTATGAAACCCTGTGGCAGCTTCCCGGCAACGAAGGCTATCTGAAACTTGTCGGCGTGATGCAAAAATTCGTCGATCAGGCGATTTCCGCCAATACCGCCTACGACCCGGGCAAATTCGAAGGCGGCAAAGTTTCTATGAAACAAATGCTCAAAGACCTGCTGACCGCCTATAAATACGGCGTCAAAACCCTGTACTACCACAACACCCGCGACGGCGCGGACGATACGCAGGCCGATATTCAGGATGACGGCTGCGCGGGCGGGGCTTGTAAGATTTAAAACAGGTTAATTTTTGAAATATATCCAAGGCTTCTAGATAGTAGGAGGCTTCAAGGATTTTCTTAAATTAGTGCCTACTACTATATGAGGCTAAGTTGTTATTTTCCAGAAAAGGAAAAGTATGGATGTCATTCGGTCATTCTTAGCTGAATATAAATTTTATATATTTATTAGTGTTCTTTTAGTCTTTGCTATTTTAGGATGGCACTTTATTGATAGAATTCAACATGTTTCATATGGTGAATTAAAAATTAATAGAAAAGTCGACTAATTTTTAAAAAGAGAGACGTTATGTCCTGCGAACACCTAGTCATGTCATACAGCACCTTTCCCAAAACCAAAAACGACGCGCTGAAAGAGCCGATGTTTTTCGGTCAGCCGGTAAATGTCGCCCGTTATGACCAGCAGAAATACGAGGTATTTGAAAAACTGATTGAAAAACAACTGTCGTTTTTTTGGCGGCCGGAAGAAATCGACGTGTCGCGCGACCGTATCGACTACGCGAACCTGCCCGAACACGAAAAACACATTTTCATCAGCAATCTGAAATACCAAACACTGCTCGATTCCATCCAAGGGCGCAGTCCGAATGTTGCCTTGCTGCCTTTGGTTTCGATTCCCGAGCTGGAAACGTGGATTGAAACGTGGAGCTTCAGCGAAACCATCCACTCGCGCAGCTATACCCACATCATCCGCAATATTGTGAATGACCCGTCGGTCGTGTTTGATGATATTGTCGAAAACGAATACATTACCGCCCGCGCCGAAGACATTGCCTGCTATTACGATGACTTAATCGAATACACCCAGTATTACAATCTGTTGGGAGAAGGGGTGCACAATGTCGGCGGAAAACCCGTTACCGTATCTTTGCGCGGGTTGAAGAAAAAACTCTATCTCTGCCTGATGTGCGTCAACGTGTTGGAAGCCATCCGTTTCTACGTTTCATTTGCCTGCTCGTTTGCTTTTGCCGAACGCGAGTTGATGGAAGGCAACGCCAAAATCATCAAACTGATTGCCCGCGACGAAGCCCTGCACCTGACCGGCACGCAGCATATGCTTAATCTGATGCGTTCGGGTGTTGATGATTCTGAAATGGCGGAAATTGCCGCCGAGTTGCAGGACGAATGTTTCCAACTCTTCAAAAAAGCGGCGGAACAGGAAAAAGAATGGGCGGCATATTTGTTTAAAGACGGTTCGATGATCGGTTTGAACAAAGAAATCCTATCCCAATACGTCGAATATATTACCAATCTGCGTATGCAGGCGGTGGGGTTGCCGGCCGGATTTGAAGGCGCAAATCAAAACCCGATTCCGTGGATTAATGCGTGGCTGTCGTCCGACAACGTACAGGTCGCGCCGCAGGAAGTGGAAATATCCTCTTATTTGATCGGTCAGATAGATTCTGAAGTGAATACGGATGATTTGGGCGATTTTGAGTTGTAAATGTTTTTTGAAAAAATGCCGTCTGAAGCCGGATGTTTCAGACGGCATTTGTATGTTGTATGATGGGAAAAACAGCGGGTAGGATCGGTTATTGTTCCTTTTATTTTTGATTGGTCGGAAATGGCGCGCATTGGTACGAATAAGGGTCTTTTTGAGCTCTTGGAGGGTGAGACCCTGTTGGAAGGCTTGGAACGGACGGGGCATATGGTGGAATATCAGTGCCGAAGCGGATATTGCGGATCGTGCCGGGTAAAGATTTTGGAGGGAAGCGTTACTTATCGGGAGCCGCCTTTGGCTTTTTTGGGGCGGGACGAGATACTGCCGTGCTGCTGTTACGTCGAAGGGGATGTCAGGCTGGATTGCGGTTTGGTGGGGGAGGATGAGGGGCTGTCTGACAGTTTGTTGAAATAAAAGCCGTCCGAACATTGGTTCGGACGGCTTTTTGACGGTATTACCGGTTATGCCTGATGAGTCGGTAAAAGGTTTCGCCGTCTTGGATATAACCCAGTTCTACCCGGGCGATTTCCGAAATGGCCTCTTGACCGTTTTCCAAATCATAGACTTCGGCGGCAAGGGAATGATTGCGTAGGGCGAGTGTCTGGTTTTTTTCTTCTTGAACGGCAATCTGTTCTTTCAGACTGCTGTTGCGTCCGATGCTGCCTTTGCCGAACCACAGGCTGTATTGGCAACAGACAAGTGCGAAGGATAAAACGACAGTTACCCACTTCATACCTTAACCTTTTCTTATTTGCCCAGTTGGTAGAATGCGGCTTTGCCGGGGTAGTAGGCGGCTTCCGCCAATTCTTCCTCAATGCGCAGCAGTTGGTTGTATTTCGCCATACGGTCGGAACGGCTCAAAGAACCGGTTTTGATCTGCATACAGTTGGTGGCGACTGCCAAGTCGGCAATGGTGCTGTCTTCGGTTTCGCCGGAGCGGTGGCTCATTACGCTGGCGTAGCGGTTGCGTTTGGCCAAGTCGACGGCTTTCAGGGTTTCGCTCAAAGTACCGATTTGGTTGACTTTGACCAGCAATGCGTTTGCTACGCCTTTTTCGATGCCTTCGGCCAAGATTTTTGGATTGGTTACGAACAAGTCGTCGCCGACCAATTGAACTCTGCCGCCCAATTTTTCGGTCAGCAATTTCCAGCCTTCCCAGTCGTTTTCGTCCATGCCGTCTTCGATGGAGATGATGGGGAACTCGTTGACCAGACTTTCCAGATATTCGGCAAATTCCGCGTTGGTGTAGGAGCGGCCTTCGGCTTCCAAGTGGTATTTGCCGTCTTTGTAGAACTCGCTGGAGGCGCAGTCCAATGCGAATAATATGTCTTCGCCCGCTTTGTAGCCGGCGGCTTCGGTGGCTTCAACCATCAGTTGCAGGGCTTCTTTGTGGCTGTTCAGGTTGGGGGCGAAACCGCCTTCGTCGCCGACTGTGGTCGGGAAGCCTTTGCTGTCGCACAGTTTTTTCAGAGCGTGGAAAATTTCCGCACCGCAGCGCAACGCTTCGCGGAAAGATTTTGCGCCGACGGGCATAATCATAAACTCTTGGATGTTCAGGCTGTTGTTGGCGTGTTCGCCGCCGTTGATGACGTTCATCATCGGTACGGGCAGGGACATCGGGCCTGCGCCGCCCAAGTAGCGGTAAAGCGGCAGGCCTGAGTCTTCGGCAGCGGCGCGTGCAACCGCCATAGAAACCGCCAAAGTCGCATTCGCACCCAAATTGCCTTTGTTTTCAGTACCGTCCAATTCGATCATGATTTGGTCGATATAAGATTGCTCGTTGGCATCGATACCGATGAGGGCTTGGGCGATTTGGTTGTTGACGTGTTCGACTGCCTTCAATACGCCTTTGCCGGAATAGCGGGATTTATCGCCGTCGCGCAGTTCCAAAGCTTCTTTTTGACCGGTGGACGCGCCGCTCGGTACGGCCGCACGTCCCATTACGCCGGATTCGAGCAATACATCACACTCGACTGTGGGGTTGCCGCGTGAGTCCAAAATTTCGCGGGCGAAAATATCAACGATTGCGCTCATGAATGTTCTCCAAGTGAAGTGAAGGGAGGTAAAAAATGGGGGGCTTCAGACGGCCTCTTTGCCGGAAAGCCGCCAACTTAAAACTGCTGAAAGTAGGGCGGTTGCCATGAAAATCATGCTGGAAATGCCGTGCCATATTCCGAAAGATCCACCTACAACCGACAACAGCCAATTTTCATGCCCGTATTTCAGTGCCTCGATAACGGGGGTAACCAAAAATTGGTTGGCAGCAAGGGCGGACAATAAAAAAAGCAGCAGGGCGGTTTGCCGCCGGGTCAGGGCGGCAAAGGCGGCAGCCAGTACCGCGCTCCAAACGGCAAGCCCGCTCCAAGAGAGGATGTCGAACAATACGCCGGCAATTTCGCCCGCCTGCATTTTGGGCAGCATTTTGAACAGCACCGGTGCGGCGATATAACCCGCCATAATCTGCATACCGAGCCACAAGGTTGCGGCATACCGGCTGATTTTTCGGAAAGTCTGCATCATAAGGCGAAACCGTGTTATTCGATTGTTAAAATCGGTTGTGATTTGATTAAATTGTCCAATGCTTTGATGCGGATTAAAAAATCTTCTAAAAGGTGTAGCGGCAGCGCGCTGGGGCCGTCGCATTTTGCCAGTTTCGGATCGGGGTGCGATTCGAGGAACAGGCCGGCAAGGCGGGTTGCCATGCCTGCAAGTGCCAAATCCAAAGCCTGTGCGCGACGACCGCCGGATGCGGCAGAACCGGCATCGCGGGTTTGCAGGGAATGGGTAACGTCGAAAATAACCGGCAGGTTGCCGCAGGTTTGTTTCATCACGCCGAAACCGAGCATATCGACAATGAGGTTGTCGTAGCCGAAGCTGCTGCCGCGTTCGCATAAAACCAGTTTCCCGTTACCGGCTTCGCGGAATTTTTCCACAATGTTTTTCATTTGAGAGGGGCTGAGGAACTGGGGTTTTTTGATGTTGACGACGTTGCCGGTTTTTGCCATGGCAACCACTAAATCGGTCTGCCGCGCAAGGAATGCGGGAAGCTGGATGACATCGCACACTTCGGCAACGGGTTGGCACTGATGGGGTTCGTGTACGTCGGTAATGACGGGGATGCCGAATTCTGCTTTGACTTTTTCGAAAATCTTTAAGCCTTCTTCCAAGCCTACGCCGCGATAAGAATGGATGGACGAGCGGTTTGCCTTGTCGAAAGAGGCTTTAAAGATATAGGGAATACCGAGTTTTCGGGTAACTTCGACGTAATGCGCGCAGGTTTGGAGGGTGGAATCCAAATCTTCTAAAACGTTGATGCCGCCGAACAGTACGAAAGGAGCATCGTTACCGACGGTAATGCCGTTGATTTTAATATCCATGGTCAATGTCCGTTTTCAGGGTTACAGCACGGTGTGCGGCGGCTCATAGGAGATGATGTCGCGGATTTTGTTGTTTCCGTCCAATAAGACGACTTTGGGCTCGTGTGCGGCGATTTCAGGCTCGGAGAGTTGGATATAAGACATGATGATGACGATATCGCCTTTCTGTACCAGCCTGGCCGCCGCCCCGTTCAGGCAGACCACGCCGCTGCCGCGTTTGCCTGAAATGGTATAGGTTTCAAAACGTTCGCCGTTGTTGTTGTTGACGATGGCGACTTTTTCGTTGGGATAGATGCCTGCCGCGTCCAATAGGTCTTGATCGACGGTAATGCTGCCGACGTAGTTCAAATCGGCTTCGGTTACGGTGGCGCGGTGGATTTTTCCGCCAAGCATAGTACGGAACATGTATTTCCTTTTGGTTTGTGTGCGGTCTGACGGGCGCGATGCCGTCTGAAAATCTGAATGCCGTATTATAGTGGAGTTTCTTTCAAATTCATAATGGCAAGGCTTCGGGCAGGGAAGCTGTTTTCAGACGGCATTTCATTTTTGCCGATTGGCAATCCGGCTCAACTCTCCCAATCGATTGAGAAAATGCTGCCGTCCAAATGCAGTTTGACGGCAAGGATTTCGTCGCTTTCCATATTGGCGGGCATATAATCCATAACGGCAAAAGCCGGACTTTCTGCCCATAAGCTGATATAGGTCAACTGCATGGTGCGGACAAACTTTGCCGCATCGCGGCTTGTTTGGGTATCTTCGGTGTGAAAGTCGATATAGCGGCTGTCCCGTTTCAAATATTCCGTCAGTGCGGCGCGTGCGGCATCATCGGCTTTTTCCAATTCGGACAGGAAGGCGGCAAATGCATCCAATGTTTTGGTTGGCAGGCTGTTTTCATTTTCTGCCCACAGGGATACCTCGACAAGATTGCCTTTGACGGTCAGCTCGTCTTCCCAGAGGACATCTTCTTCTCCGTCAAAACCTTCGGTGGACAGTTGTTGGAAATAGGGGTGAAAAATCGACATGATTGTTCCTTTGGTGAGGATTGAGAGATTGTGTGCCGTCTGAACGGTGTTCTTCAGACGGCATCGTTACATCAATTTCCTTTGGGCAGGCGTTTGCTTTGCAGGGTTTTTAGCACGGTTTTGACGGTGTTGATCCGTACTTCGATGTTTTCCATTTCCGCTGCAAACCTCAATTTGTCTGCCCCTGCCGGCCGGTATTTTTTATCCGTCTGAATCAGCAGGATAATCTCCGTCGGGTCGATACAGTGGTGTTTGCCGAAGGTAACGGTTACGGCTTCGCCGGCCGCATCAATGGCATCGATACCCAATTCTTTTGCCATAAGCCGTAAGTGGTGGCTTTCGATGAGGGTTTTGACGGCTTGTTCGGGCAGGCCGAAGCGGTCGACGAGTTCTTCGTGTATGGCGTTGATTTGTTGCACGGTTTCGCAGACGGCGAGGCGTTTGTAGAGGACGAGCCGTTCGTGGATGTCGGGGCAGTAGCTTTCGGGCAGCAGGGCGGGGCTGTGCAGTTTGATTTCGGTGGTGATGCCCAGCGGTGCGTCGA
Source organism: Neisseria sp. Marseille-Q1983 (assembly GCF_018224585.1). Taxonomy (NCBI): domain Bacteria; kingdom Pseudomonadati; phylum Pseudomonadota; class Betaproteobacteria; order Neisseriales; family Neisseriaceae; genus Neisseria; species Neisseria sp. Marseille-Q1983. Next base: position 5,884 of record NZ_JAGTUI010000043.1, on the reverse strand, counting down.
GGTCGGGCTGGCGGCCTTTTTTGAGGTCGCGCACGGCTTGTTTGAGCATTTCGGTGTAAAGCGTGAAGCCGACCTGTATCATTTCGCCGGACTGCCCTTCGCCGAGGATTTCGCCTGCGCCGCGGATTTCCAAATCCTGCATGGCGAGGGTGAAACCTGCGCCGAGTTCGTCTGCCGCCGCGATGGCGTCGAGGCGTTTTTCTGCGTCTTTGGTGATGTATTCGGGCGTGAGCAGGTAGGCGTAGGCTTGGTGGTGGCTGCGGCCGACGCGCCCGCGAAGCTGGTGCAGTTGCGCCAGCCCGAATTTGTCGGCGCGATTGATGATGATGGTGTTGGCGTTGGGGATGTCGATGCCGGTTTCGATGATGGTGGAACAGAGCAATACGTTGAATCTTTGTTGTAAAAAGTCGCGCATGACTTGTTCCAGCTCGCGCTCGCGCAGTTGTCCGTGCGCCACGCCGATGCGGGCTTCGGGCAGCAGGGTTTCCAACCGCTCGCGCATATTCTCAATCGTATCCACTTCATTGTGCAGGAAAAACACTTGTCCGCCGCGTTTGAGTTCGCGCAATACGGCTTCGCGCACGCTGCCTTCGCTGAAAGGTTTGACAAAAGTTTTGACAGCAAGGCGGCGGCTGGGCGCAGTGGTAATCAGCGAGAAGTCGCGCAGACCTTCGAGCGCCATGCTGAGGGTGCGCGGAATCGGCGTGGCGGTCATGGTAAGGATGTCGACATTGGCGCGCAGGCGTTTGAGCTGCTCTTTTTGGCGCACGCCGAAGCGATGTTCTTCATCGATGATGACGAGCCCTAAGTTTTTGAATTTTATATCGTCTTGTACCAGTTTGTGCGTACCGATAACGATATCGACCGTGCCGTCCGCCATACCTTCCAGCGCGGCTTTGGTGGCTTTGCTGTTGTTGAAACGCGAAAGGCCGGCGACTTTCACAGGAAAATCGGCGAAGCGGTCGGCGAAGTTTTGCGCGTGCTGCTCGACCAGAAGCGTGGTCGGGGCGAGTACGGCAACCTGTTTGCCGCCCATCACCGCCACAAACGCCGCGCGCAGGGCGACTTCGGTTTTGCCGAAACCGACATCGCCGCACACGAGGCGGTCCATCGGCTTCGCCTGCGTCAAATCTTTAATTACCGCGGCGATGGCGGCAGCTTGGTCTTCGGTTTCTTCATAGCCGAAGCCGTCGGCAAACGCCTGATAGTCCAACTCGTTGATTTCAAACTTGTGTCCCGATTGGGCGGCGCGTTGGGCGTAGAGGTTGAGCAATTCGGCGGCGGTATCACGCGCTTTTTCGGCGGCTTTGCGCTTCGCCTTGTTCCACGCGCCGCTGCCGAGCTTGTGTAAAGCAACGTTTTCATGCGCCTGACCGGAGTAGCGGCTGATTAAATGCAGTTGCGAAACAGGTACATAAAGCTGCGCTTCACCCGCATATTCAAGCAACATCATTTCGTTGGTTTCGCCGCCCAAATCCATCGTTACCAAGCCCATATACCGCCCGATGCCGTGTTCTTCGTGTACGACAGGATCGCCGATGTTGATTTCGGCAAGGTCGCGCAACAGGCCGTCTGAAACGGCGGCGTGTTTCTTGCGGCGGTTGTGGACGCGCGAACGGGCAACGTATTGATAAAGATCGGATTCAGTGATGACCGCGATGTTTTGATCTTCTAATTTAAACCCGTATGCCAACGGCGCCACCGTGATCATCAGCGGCTCATGTGCCGACAAGAAGCCTTGCCAGTCGGATACGCTTTTGGCTTTCAAACCGTTTTGCTGTAAGAAACCAAGCATGGTTTCGCGCCGTCCCAAGCTTTCGGCGCACAGCAAAATCCGTCCGTCAAAGGCCGTCTGAAAATCTTTCAATGCCTGCAACGGCTCGTCGGATTGGCGGTTGACGGCAAGGTCGGGCAGGCTGTGTTCCTTGCCGGAAACATCGGGCAGCACCTGTCCGTAGTTTTTCAGACGGCCTGCGAACACATCGGAAGAGAGATACAAATGCTGTGGAAGCAAAGGCGGATAGGTTTCGTCGCCCTGCGCCATCGCGTAACGCGATTTGACATCGCTCCAAAAACGGTTTGCCTCGGCGTGAACATCGCCCAAAGAGACAAAGAGCGCATCTTCGCCGATATAGTCAAACAGCGTTTCCAGCTCGTTTTCAAAAAACAGCGGCAGGTAATATTCTACGCCTGCACCGAAATGGCCGTTGCTGACGGCTTTGTATACAGCCGCATCGTTCGGATTACCGTCGACTTCTTCTCGGAAGCGGCTGCGGAAAATCTTTTGCGCCTCGCTGTCGGTGGGGAACTCGTGTGCCGGCAGCAGGCGGATTTCGGAAACAGGGGAAATGGTGCGCTGCGTGTCGGTGTCAAAGGTTTTGATGCTGTCGATTTCATCGTCGAACAAATCGATGCGGTATGGCATTTCGCTGCCCATCGGGAATAAATCGACAATGCCGCCGCGCACGGCAAATTCGCCCGCCGCAACAACATGAGAAACATGGTTATAACCTGCATCCACCAAATCGCTTTTCAGACGGCCTATATCCAAAGTCTGCCCTGTTTTCAGCCAAAACGTGCGCCCTGCCAGAAACGGCACGGGCGGCAGCTTCTGCATCGCCGTGGCAACCGGCACGAACAACACGTCCGCTGTGCCGCTCTTAATCTGCCACAACGCCGAGAGCCGCTCCGACACCAAATCCTGATGCGGCGAAAAACGCTCGTAAGGCAGCGTTTCCCAGTCCGGTAGGAACACCGCCGTATCGTGCGGACGGAAAAACCGCCACGCCGTCTGAAGGCGCAACGCCTGTTCCGCATCTTGGGTCAGCACGACCTTGAGCCGCTTGTGCGGCAGATAACGCGCCAAAGCCAAGGGCAGCGAGCCTTGCGAAAGATTGGGCCAACGGGATTTTTCACGGGGTTTGGGGATGGGGTAGGTCATAGTGCGGCAATCGGCGGACAGTGATGCAAACGGTCATTTTAGCACGGGAGGGGGCGCGATGCTGTCTGAAAGGTCGGCGGATTGTTGCCCGGCGCACTTTGTGGTAAAGTTTAGAAAATCAACTCTAAACTGTGGCAGGCGGTTTGACCGGCCGCCGATTAATGGGAACCGACAGAGGAAGCCGATGATACACACCGAATCAAGCGCGCAGCCGTCAGCTATGGACACGGCTGCTTTTTTAAAGCACATCGAATCCGCATTCCGCCGCATTTTTTCAGACGGCATCGACCTGATGCAATACCTGCCCGAAGATAAATGGCTTGCCTTGAAGCAGGCGGGTTTGCTGTTGCCCTTCCTCGACAAAAAACACGGCGGCCGCAAGGGCAGCCAGTTTGAAATTCAGGAAGTCTTGCGGATTGCGGGGCATTACGGCGTACCCGTTACCCTGCGTACCGGCATCGAAGGCGCGCTGGTGTTGCAGCCCCTGCAAGAATTCGGCGATGAAGCGCAAGTCGCGCAAGGTTTGGACATGGTTTTCAAAGGCGAGGGCGGTGGTTTGGGTGTTACCGAACCCGAAACCTCCGGTGCGGCGATTGCCCGCGAAATGCAGTCTTACTACGAATATATCGACGATAAAACCATTTACGTCAACGCCGCGAAATACTGGCAGGGCAACTCGCAGAGCGACTTCCTCCTCGTCGCCGCCAAAGAGCGCAAAAACGGCAAACTCGCCAAAGTCATCAATCTGTTGCTCGTTCCCAAACAATACATCCGCTACGAAGCCCTCACATCCGAAGGCTTGCGTGCCGTCCGTTATGCCGTTAACCGCATAGACGCCGAAATGCCCGCTGCCGCCGTCATGAAACTCTCGCAGAGCGACGCCGCCGGTTTGCGCGCGTTCCAAAACATCTTTATCCGCAGCCGCCTGCAACTGATCGGCATGACGCACGGTATCATGGAATATATCCTTGACAACCTGAACCGATACGTCCGCCACGACATCAAATTCGTCGATTACGAACGCCGCGAAATCCAACGCCGCCATCAGGTTTCCGAGATTCTTTACCGCTATGTCTGCCATTCCGTTTCGCCCGTCGCGCCCGTCGCCCATCAATTAATGGAGGCAAACATCGTCAAAACCCTCGCCACGGAATACACTTACGCCGCCGCGCAAATGTTGCAAAAACTCTTGGGCGCGAAGGGTTTTGAACGCGGACACACCGCCGGCAATATCGCTATCGACATCCGTCCCTTCACGATTTTTGAAGGTCCGAACGATATGCTTTATGCCGAAATTTACGACCAGTTCGTCCGCGCCACCGCCGAAGAAAAAGAAGCGGGCATTAAGTTGGACAAAAACCAAACCCTGCTCGACCGCCTGCAAACCGATGCCCGCTTTGCCGCCGTCGCCCGCGACTACACTTTGCCCGAAGACATCCGCAGCTTCCTGCAGGAACGCACCCTGACCGATGCCTGCGCCCTACAAAAAGTCTTCATCGGCAAAATCATCGCCCGACTCTTTGTCTTCGTACAGGCGGAACACGAAGACACCGCAGCCTTCCTGCTGAACGACATCCGCAAAGACATATTGGACTGCCGATATTGCGGATAGCGGACAAATGCGGCGGCAGGCAATGCCGTCTGAAGGGGAAAAGTGCTTTCAGACGGCATTTCAGGCGGCGGATGCCGCATTTCGCGCCGCGCCCCCTTGCGCTGCTTTCCCACTTACCCTATTTGTTCGGAACATATTTATGAAAAAGAGAAAAATACTGCCGCTGGCAATTTGTTTGGCGGCTTTGTCTGCCTGTACGGCGATGGAGGCACGCCCGCCCCGGGCAGATGAAGCCCAAGCCCCCCGCGCGGATGAAATGAAAAAAGAAAGCCGCCCCGCGTTTGACGCGGCAGCCGTACCGGTATCCGACAGCGGGTTTGCCGCCAATGCAAATGTCCGCCGTTTTGTGGACGATGAAGTCGGGAAAGGGGATTTTTCCCGGACGGAATGGCAGGATTTTTTTGACAAAGCGGCTTACAAGGCGGACATCGTCAAGATTATGCACCGCCCCTCCACATCGCGTCCGTGGTATGTGTTCCGCACGGGAAATTCGGGCAGGGAGAAATTTCACGGCGCGCGCAGGTTTTATGCGGAAAACCGCGCGCTTATCGATGATGTGGCGCAAAAATACGGCGTGCCTGCCGAGCTTATCGTGGCGGTTATCGGGATTGAAACGAATTACGGCAAAAATACGGGCAGTTTCCGTGTGGCGGACGCATTGGCGACTTTAGGCTTTGATTACCCCCGCCGCGCCGGGTTTTTCCAAAAAGAATTGGTCGAGCTTTTAAAGCTGGCAAAAGAAGAAGGCGGCGATGTTTTCGCCTTTAAAGGCAGCTATGCGGGCGCAATGGGTATGCCCCAATTTATGCCTTCGAGCTACCGGAAATGGGCGGTGGATTATGACGGGGACGGACATCGGGACATATGGGGCAACATCGGCGATGTCGCGGCATCGGTTGCCAATTATATGAAGCAGCACGGTTGGCGCACGGGCGGGAAAATACTGGTGTCTGCAACATTGGCGCCGGGTGCGGATGTTCAGGCAATCATTGGCGAAAAAACCGCCCTGACGCGGACGGTGGCGGATTTGAAGGCGTACGGCATCATCCCCGGCGAAGAGCTTGCAGATGATGAAAAGGCGGTTTTGTTCAAACTGGAAACCGCACCGGGCGTGTTTGAATATTATTTGGGCTTGAACAATTTTTATACGGTATGGCAGTACAATCACAGCCGGATGTATGTAACGGCGGTCAGGGACATTGCCAATTCGCTCGGCGGCTCGGGATTGTAATGTTTTTTATAGTGGATTAAATTTAAACCAGTACGGCGTTGCCTTGCCTTGCCGTACTATTTGTACTGTCTGCGGCTTCGTCGCCTTGTCCTGATTTTTG
>NZ_JAGTUI010000042.1:0-16990 GCF_018224585.1 Neisseria sp. Marseille-Q1983 | reverse complement strand
TTTGTACTGTCTGCGGCTTCGTCGCCTTGTCCTGATTTTTGTTAATCCACTATACGTTTTTGACGGGATACAATCGTTGTTTTTAAACGGAGGACGGAATGGAGAATGTAAACCGTGTGCCGGAGCAGGCGCGTTATGATGCTGAACGCAGGCAGGCGGAAGAAGCATTGGCAGGCGTGTTTCCGGCAGTCAGTATCTTCGGCAGCGCGCGCACGCCGCAGAATCATACGGATTATGCGTTTGCCTGCCGTCTGGCGCGGCGGCTGTCGGATTCGGGCATCGCCGTCATTTCGGGCGGCGGGCCGGGGATTATGGAGGCGGCAAACAAGGGCGCGTTTGCAGGGAAGTCGGTTTCGGTAGGGCTGAACATCGTTTTGCCGCACGAGCAGAAACCGAATCCGTATCAGGACATCGCCTTGCGGTTTTCCCGTTTTGCCGAACGCAAGGCGGTGTTTTTCCGCTATTCCCAAGCATATGTCGTGATGCCGGGCGGCTTCGGGACGCTGGACGAATTGTTTGAAATCCTGACCTTGGTGCAGACGGGCAAAGTGCCGCCGCGTCCGGTCGTTTTGGTTGGAAAGGCATTTTGGTCGGGTCTGGCGGAGTGGATAAACGCGCAGCTTTTGGCGCGCGGTCTGATTTCTGAAGGGGCAGCCTCTTTGTTCGCCATATCGGACGATGAAGAAGAAATCGTTGCGTATCTGTCGGAAAACGGGCTTCAGACGGCATAGCGTCCTGAGAGTGATGTATAATTGCAAACAATTTAACAATTTTTAATGTCTTTTCCGAACAGGATGCCGATATGATCAACCCCATCGCCTCGCTTTCCCCTTTAGACGGCCGTTATGCCCAATCCGTTGAAGCATTGCGCCCGATTTTCTCAGAGTACGGCCTGATGAAGGCGCGCGTCAAAGTCGAATTAAACTGGCTCAAAGCCCTCGCCGCCGAGCCGAAGATTGCCGAAGTGCCGCCCTTCAGTGCCGAAACGCTTGCCGAAATCGACAAAGTCATCGAAAACTTTTCATTGGAAGACGCGGCCGCCGTCAAAGCCATCGAAGCCACCACCAATCACGATGTCAAAGCCATCGAATATTGGCTGAAAAAACGTTTTGCCGAAGTGCCGGAAGTCGCTGCTGCCAGCGAGTTCATCCACTTCGCCTGCACCAGCGAAGACATCAACAACCTGTCCCACGCCCTGATGCTGCAGGAAGCGCGTGAGGCTGTTTTGCTGCCCAAACTTGCCGAAATCATCGAGAAGCTGACCGCTATGGCGCACGACCTTGCCGCCGTCCCGATGATGAGCCGCACCCACGGCCAGCCCGCCACGCCGACCACTTTGGGCAAAGAAACCGCCAATGTCGTGTACCGTCTGCAACGTCAGTTCAAAATCCTGCAAGCGCAAGAATTCCTCGGCAAAATCAACGGCGCGGTCGGCAACTACAACGCCCACATGGTCGCCTATCCCGACGTCGATTGGGAAACCCACTGCCGCAACTTCGTCGAAATCGGCCTCGGTTTGACCTTCAATCCCTACACCATCCAAATCGAGCCGCACGACTACATGGCTGAATTCTTCCAAACCCTCAGTCGCATTAACACCATCCTGATCGACTTTAACCGCGACGTTTGGGGTTATATTTCTTTGGGTTACTTCAAACAAAAAGTCAAAGCAGGCGAAGTCGGTTCTTCCACCATGCCGCACAAAGTCAACCCCATCGACTTTGAAAATTCCGAAGGCAACCTCGGCATGTCCAACGCCGTATTGGGCTTTTTGTCCGAAAAACTGCCGATTTCCCGTTGGCAGCGCGACCTGACCGACAGCACCGTATTGCGCAATATGGGCGTGGGCGTGGGCTATGCCGTGTTGGGTTTCGCCGCCCACCTGCGCGGTCTGAACAAGCTCGAACCCAACCCTGCCGCGCTGGCCGCCGATTTGGATGCTACTTGGGAGCTGCTCGCCGAACCGATTCAAACTGTAATGCGCCGTTACGGCGTGGCCAATCCTTACGAGAAGCTGAAAGACCTGACGCGCGGTAAAGACGGCATTACGCCCGAAGTGCTGAAAGTCTTCATCGAATCGTTGGAAATCCCTACCGAAGCCAAAGCAAAATTGCTTGAGCTGACCCCCGCACTGTATGTGGGCAAGGCTGAAGCGTTGGCGAAACGGATTTGAGCGTTTATTGAAATCGGTGCCGTCTGAACGTGCGTTCAGACGGCATTTTTAAGATAACGGGACATACGGGGGCGATATTTATGCAAGCTGTCCGATACAGACCTGAAATTGACGGATTGCGGGCCGTCGCCGTGCTATCCGTCATTATTTTCCACCTGAATAACCGCTGGCTGCCCGGAGGATTCCTGGGGGTGGACATTTTCTTTGTCATCTCAGGATTCCTCATTACCGGCATCATTCTTTCTGAAATACAGAACGGTTCTTTTTCTTTCCGGGATTTTTATACCCGCAGGATTAAGCGGATTTATCCTGCCTTTATTGCGGCCGTGTCGCTGGCTTCGGTGATTGCCTCTCAAATCTTCCTTTACGAAGATTTCAACCAAATGCGGAAAACCATAGAGCTTTCTACGGTTTTTTTGTCCAATATTTATTTGGGGTTCCGATTGGGGTATTTCGATTTGAGTGCCAACGAGAACCCCGTACTGCATATTTGGTCTTTGGCAGTAGAGGAACAGTATTACCTCCTGTATCCTCTTTTGCTGATATTCTGCTGCAAAAAAACAAAATCGCTACGGGTGCTGCGTAACATCAGCATCATCCTGTTTCTGATTCTGACTGCCACATCGTTTTTACCAAGCAGGTTTTATACCGACATCCTCAACCAACCCAATACTTATTACCTTTCGACACTGAGGTTTCCCGAGCTGTTGGTGGGTTCCCTGCTGGCGGTTTACGGGCAAACGGAAAACGGCAAACAGCAAACAGAAAATGGAAAACGGCAGTTGCTTTCATTACTCTGCTTCGGCGCATTGCTTGCCTGCCTGTTCGTGATTGACAAACACGATCCGTTTATCCCGGGAATTACCTTGCTCCTTCCCTGTCTGCTGGCGGCACTGCTTATCCGGAGTACGCAATACGGGACACTTCCGACCCGCATCCTGTCGGTAAGCCCCATCGTATTTGTCGGCAAAATCTCTTATTCTCTATACCTGTACCATTGGATTTTTATTTCCTTCGCACATTACATTACAGGTGCGAAGCAGCTTGGATTGCCTGCCATATCAGTGGTTGCTGCATTGACGGTCGGATTTTCCCTGTTAAGCTATTATTTGATTGAGCAGCCTGTTAGAAAGCGGAAGATGACCTTTAAAAAGGCGCTGTTCTGCCTCTATCTTGTCCCGTCCCTGATACTTGTCGGTTACAACCTGTATTCAAGGGGTATATTGAAAGAGGAACATCTCCGTCCGTCGTCCGGTACGCCCGTTGCTGCGGAAAATAATTTTCCGGAAACCGTCCTGACCCTCGGCGATTCGCACGCCGGACACTTGCGGGGTTTTCTGGATTATGTAGGCAGCCGGGAAGGGTGGAAAGCTAAAATCCTGTCCCTCGATTCGGAGTGTTTGGTTTGGGTGGATACAAAATTGGCAGACAGCCAGCTATGTCGAAAATACTGGGATGAAGTTGAAAAAGCCGAAGCCGTTTTCATTGCCCAATTCTATGATTTGAGGATGGGCGGCCAGCCTGTACCGAGATTTGAAGCGCAATCCTTCCTGATACCCGGGTTCCCAGCCCGATTCAGGGAAACCGTCAAAAGGATTGCTGCCGTCAAACCCGTCTATGTTTTTGCAAATAATGCATCAATCAGCCGTTCGCCCTTGAGGGAGGAAAAATTGAAAAGATTTGCTATAAACCAATATCTCCAACCTATTCAAGCCATGGGTAATATTGAAAAGAGCAATCAGGCGGTCTTTGATTTGGTTAAAGATATCCCCAATGTGCATTGGGTTGATGCACAGAAATACCTTCCTAAAAACACGGTCGAAATACACGGCCATTATCTTTATAGCGACCAGGATCACCTGACGGAATTCGGTTCCTATTATATGGGGCGGGAATTCCACAAACATGAAAGCTTGCTCAAGCATTTACACGGCAACGCATTGCAGTAGCCTGCCTTGCCGTCCGATATCGTTTGTGCCGTCGTATGCCGCCGTGTACCGTTTCCTGTTCGGGTCGGTGGACGGTTCTCATTTGCCGTTTTGAGAGACAGTGGTTGAAAATAACTGTTCTCTTGATGCTTTTCCCTCCCCTGCGGGAGGGAATTTTTAATCAAAACCCCAATTGCCTTTCCAAGTTTTCCACCAGATTGTCATCCAGTTCCAAAGCTTGCGACAGGCGGGCGAGGAAGACGGTTTCTTTCCGCGACAAATCGGCACATACCAGTCTTGCCGCCAGATAGGCCTCCGCCGCCAGCGCCTCATCGTTGCCGACGGAGGCGGCGATGTCTTCGATGCTTGCGGGAAGGCGGTATTCGGTGGCGAGCCATGCGGCAGTTTCGGGGTCTGTGCCGCTTTCCTGTTCGATAGTCCGGCGTTCGGCTTCGTCTATCATGCCGTCTGAAGCAGCGGCGGCTATCATGGTGCGCAATACGGTGCGGCTGTATGTTTCTTCGGTTTCTCCGGCAGGTTGGAAATCGCTTTGTGTTACGGTTGCCCGCCCTTTGTTTTGCTGCCACATCTGATAGCCCCGGTAGGCGAGGTAGCCCAAAGCGGCGGTCGAACCAATTTTGGTGATGGTTTTGCGGTTTTTACCGTTCAGCAGCATGGACGCGGCACCGGCAACCGGCGCGCCTCCGCCGAATGAATTGAGCGGGCTGTCGGAGAATGTGTTGCCTTTTTTTTGAACCGTGCTTAAGACTTGGTTGAGCAGTCGGGTGAAGTTCATGATTTGATAAACTCTCCAATTTTTCTAACAATTTCGGTTACTAGGGCATTCCCCATAAAGAACATACGCATTTTGTCCGAGACATCGGCAATAGAGCCATCTGCTAGTTTTTTCTTTGCTGTCCAGTTGTCTGGAAAATCTTGCAGCCTCTCCGCTTCGATAGGTGTGAGAAGACGATATTTGTCATGCACTTTTAGAAGGTGGGTGGAGCGGTTGACAGATCCTTCAGAGGTCAACATGGTACGCGCAGGAAGATTCAGGTCGTCATAAGGCGACATACCGCCTTCGGAGTAGATATAGGTATGACCGTCGGCAGAAATCCGCTCGATTTTTTTTGATCCTCGCAGGTATTGGAATTTTTCTAGTGTTGTAGAATCTGTCAGGAAATATTTCTTTGGGACATCCTCTTCATTTTGCAAGATTTCCCTCAGCGTAATCGGTTTGCCGTCGTAATCTGGTTCAGTGTCGACAGAATAGTATTTTCCATGGCGCATGATGCCGGTATTCCAAACCGTTCCAGTAAAGTTGTCCGATATATCGACAATATCTTCAGCTAGTTTGTGGTAAACCTGACGGTTCTTTAGAGGTGCAGGTTTGACTGGAAATTGTGTTGCAAACAGACCAGTATGAAAAAGGTAGTCATCGTACTTGTTTTTTTCAAAGACGGGGGCTTTATTCTCGCATTGCTTATCAATTTGCTTGGCAAAATCCGTATCGTTGCGGTAAACGAAAAAGAAAACGCGGCGACGGCGTTGGCTGCGTCCGTATTCGGCTGCGTTGATAACCCGCCATTCAACGGAGTAGCCTAAATTGGCAAAGGCTGCCAGCATGATGGCAAAATCACGTCCCCGCTGTTTAGACGGTGCTTTTAGCAATCGGTCAACATTTTCAAGAATGAGGTATTTGGGGCGAATGATGCGGGTGGCACGGATGATTTCCCAAAAGAGAACTCCTTTTTTCCCCTCGATTCCTTGCTCGTTTTTTTTACTGCGGGCAACAGAATAGTCTTGGCATGGAAAGCCTCCGACAATCATATCGGCATCCATTTCGGAAAATTTTTCATTTGTAATGTCTGCGATGCTGATGTTGATGTTTTCGCTGTTTGGGAAATGGTAATCGTAAACCTCAAAAGCATCTTGAGATTTTCGGGAAGGTTCCCATTGGTTTGCCCATTTTGTTTCAAACAAGTCTTTGTTCGCATTTTCGAGTCCGATTCGAAAACCACCGACACCGGCAAATAATTCAAGAACTTTCATTTTTTTCTGCCTTGATTTTTTATTCTTCCAAGACTATATACCATTTCGAAAAATCGATCAAGTTGAAAGTATTTAGGACAGGCTTTATGCCGCAACAGAGAACGGGGGAATAAATGAGCAAGGACTTATTTGATTATGACGACAGTAAAGTTGAAAGCGTTTTGGAGTATTCCGAACGGCTGCTTAATCGGAAGTTTTCCGAGCTGATGGAAGAATATAGGAAATCTCCGTACAAAACGTATCAAGATTATGTGAATAAGACAGTTTCAACAATGGATGATAAACCCATTAGTATGAGGTCTAAAGGTCAGTACGGAAATTACATTGAAAAATACTTTTTCGGCTATCTGCCCAATAACGATTCGACACCAGATTTTGAAAAAATAGGCGTGGAGTTGAAAGTTACTCCTTTTAAGATAAATAAAAATGGCACAATCAGTGCAAAGGAGCGCTTGGTATTAAATATCTTGAATTATGAAACAGAAAATTTGGATGATTTCTACAAAACCCATCTTTGGCAAAAGTGCCAAAACCTTCTTTTACTGTTTTATAACGGTCTGATTTCTGGACAAACTATGGAAGATTACAGTATCGAAAAAATCTTCCTGTACGAATGGTTTGAAGAAGATATGGCTGTCATTCTTGAAGATTATCAAAAGATTACGAAAAAGATTAAGGATGGAAACGCCCATCAGTTATCTGAATCTGATGGTAAATATTTATCAACTTGTACCAAAGGGGAGGGGCACGGAAAGGATTTTCGGAAACAGCCGTTTGGTAACGAACTAGCGAAACAGCGAGCTTGGGAATTGAAAGCTAGCTACATGACCAATCTTATCCGAAATAGAATTTTCAACCAGGGAGGGCAGGAGGACGAAAGTATAACGGAAACCTCTCGAGGTAAGGAAAAATCTTTTACGAAAATAATCGAGGAAAGAATCTCTGTTTACAAAGGGTGTTCAGAGAGCGAGCTTTATAAATTATTTAAAGTCAATCCGAAAGCTAAAGGGAAAAACAGCATATTGATCCGAAAAATATTAGGCTTGACGGGTGATATTGAAAAAACACAGGAATTTCAGAAGGCAAATATGAATTTGCGGGTAATTCGGGTGGATAAAGAAGGGTTGCCCAAAGAAGATTCGCCATTCAAAACCTATCAATTTAAAGAATTGTCTGAAAATGACGATTGGGAGGATTCTCAACCTTATTTGGAAATTTTCAGTAAGCAATTTTTATTTGTCGTGTTTAAGGAAATTGAGCCTAAATTATTTGTATTGGATTCCATGAAATTTTGGGGATTTCCCGATAGTCAAATAGAAGAATTGCAACGAGTTTGGCAGGAAACGAGGAATATTATCAAAAATAGTGTGAAGCTCACCTTCCAAAATAACCGTGTTTCTACCAATTTTCCACAAAGTCGGGTAAATCAAGTAATTTTTACCAAAATCCATGCCAGCAATTCTTACTATGAGATTGAAAAAGGAAAATTTGTCGGTAAAGGAAAATTATCTGATACGGATGAATTACCGAATGGACTGAGAATTACCAAACACTCATTTTGGATGACCAAGAAATTCTTGAAAGAAGTTTTGGAAGGCAAGTGGGATTAGTGTAAGAGTAGAGCCTGTCATGGCAACGAGTTCGGCGTGCCGTATCTGCCGAGAATGCCGTCTGAAGATGTGTTCAGACGGCATTTTTTACCCTATCCTTTTAAACGGCGGCAGACCGGCCAATAATTGCTGCCCGTAGCGTTGCGTTTTGACGCGGTTGTCGAGGATGGTTACGCGGCCGTAGTCTTGTTCGGTGCGGATGAGGCGGCCGACGGCCTGGATGAGTTTGATGCCGGCTTCGGGGACGGTGATTTCGATGAAGGGGTTGCCGCCGCGCTGTTCTATCCAGCGGTTTTGGGTTTTTTCGATGGGGTTGTCCGGCATCGCAAACGGCAGCTTGGCGATGATGACTTGCACGCAGGCGGTGCCGGGCAGGTCGAGTCCTTCGGCAAAGCTGTCGAGTCCGAAGATGATGCTGGCTTTGCCTTCTTCTATGGCCCGGTGGTGTTTTTGCAGGAGGACGGCTTTGGGCAATTCGCCTTGTACGAGCAGGAGCGGCAGGTAGTCTCCGGGCAGGCGCAGGGCGACATCCTGCATTTGTTTGCGCGAGGAAAACAGGACGAGTGTGCCGATGGCTTCGGTGGGCGAAATAAGCTTGGGCAGCCACTCGATGACGGCGGCGGTGTGTGCTTCGGGGTCTTTGGGGCTGGCGTATATGGGGGGGATGTAGAGTTCGCCCTGTTTTTCAAAGTCAAAGGGGCTTTTGAGGGCGAGGGTGGTGGTTTCAGGCAGCCATTGCAGCCCGGTTTGGCGCAGCATCAGGTTAAAGTTGCCCAAGGATTGCAGGGTGGCGGAGGTCAACACCGCGCCTGCCGCGCGCCGCCACAGGCTGTTGGCGAGGTGGGACGCGCTGCTGATGGGGCTGGCGTTGAAAATATAGTCGTTTTTGTCGTCGGCGCGGCGGGTTATCCATTTTGCCAGCGGCTCTTCGCCTTCGAGAGGGACGGTGGAGAGCAAATCCCAAACCGCGCTGATTTGTTCGATGCGGGCGATAAAAAGGCCGAACTCGCCGGTCAGGCGGTCAAGGAGCGCGCCGTCCTGTTCTTTTTCGCGGCGCGCGGCAGAAAGCGCATCGTTCAGCCCGATAACGTGTTTGAGCAGGCTGCGCGCAGCAACGGCGGTGTTGGAAACGGTGGTTTCGAGGCCTTCGGGGATTTTGCCGTCTTCCCACAGCCAAGTCGGTTCGCTGTTGGTTCGCCTGTCGTTTTCAGACGGCCCCAAGCTCAAAGACGGCTCTTCCGCCAAATGGAACTGCCATTCGTGCAGGCTGTCGAGCAAGGATGCGGCGGCTTCGTCGGCAAGGTTGGCAAGTTCGGCTTTATCGGTCAGCGTGGCAATTTTGCCGGTCAGCTGCGGCAGTTTTTCCAGCGTCCAAACGGCAATATTCCATGAATGTTCGGCGGCAAAACGGCTGAGGGCTTTTTTGGGCAGGTGGTGCGCTTCGTCTATGCAATAGAAACTGTTTTCGGGCGCAGGCAGAATCACGCCGCCGCCCATACTGATGTCGGCAAGCAGAAGATCGTGGTTGGCAACGACGACATCGACGGTTTCCAAGACATCGCGTGCCAGGTAAAACGGGCATTCCGGACGGTTGGGACAGGCGGCTTTCAGGCAGCCGTGGCGGTCGTTGGTCACTTTGAGCCAAATCGCGTCATCGATTTTTTCCGGCCAGGCATCGCGGTCGCCGTTGAACCGTCGGGCGGAAAATTCATCGGCGATGTCGCGCAGCAGCTTCAATTCTTCGGGCTTGGGCTTGCTGTCCCACAACGCTTCCGGCGCTTCAAAACCAAGCAGGTTTTGCTGGGCGTTGTTTTGCGTCAGTTGGTAGAGTTTGTAGGGGCAGAGATAGCGGCCGCGCCCTTTGGCAAGCGCGAAGCTCAGCTCCAAACCGCTTTTTTCGACCAGAAACGGCAGGTCGCGGTCCACCAACTGCTCCTGCAAGGCAACCGTCGCGCTGCTCACAATCAGCCGCTTGCCGCGTGTTTGCGCCATGATGCCGCCCGCAAGCAGGTAGGCAAGCGATTTGCCCACGCCGGTCGGCCCTTCGATCACGGCAATGCTCTCGCCTTCGCGCTTGGGCGGCTCGCCGCCTTCTTCGCGCGTCAATGTCCGCGAAAAAGCGTTGGCAACCGCCGCAATCATTTCCCGCTGCGAAGCGCGCGGACGGAAACCGGGCAGGTTTTTGCCGATATTTTGGTAATGGTCGCGGATGGCGTTTTTTTCTAAATCGGTGAGCATGGCGTTTTGTACGGCGGTAGAAGTGGGCTTATTTTAACATTGCACGGAAGTGGTACAATATCGTTGTCGGAATGGGGGTGAGGTGAATCGTGCGGACGTGGTTGGTTTTTTGGTTGCAGCGTTTGAAATACCCGTTGTTGCTTTGTATTGCGGATATGCTGCTGTATCGGTTGTTGGGCGGCGCGGAAATCGAATGCGGCCGTTGCCCTGTGCCGCCGATGACGGATTGGCAGCATTTTTTGCTGGCGATGGGAACGGTGTCGGCTTGGGTAGCGGTGATTTGGGCATATCTGATTATTGAAAGTGAAAAAAACGGAAGATATTGAGTAGTCCGTATAAAAATGCCGTCTGAAACGGAAGTTCAGACGGCATTTGTTTTAGGTTGCCGTGCCGCTTAGGGAATACCGGCGACAGGATGGGCGGGATAGCCGTGGGTGTCGATGCTGCCGGCGGCGCGCCACGGGGTATGGATGACTGCCGCTGGCAGGTGGGCAAGCTCGGGGATGTGCCGTCTGACAAAGGTGCCGTCGGGGTCGGTCTTGTGTGCGGCGGCGGCAATGTCGGGGTAGGTGTGCCGTGAGGCGGCAAGCCGCCAGTTGCCTTGGTTGACGGCCGCATCGAAATCGGTCAGCTGCCGGGCAAACCATATCTCGCCTTCGCGGCGGGGGAGGTTTAAAACGTGGCAGAAAAAATCCGCGCTCAAGCGTCTCAGGGCGGGGTGGAGGCTGCCGGTTTTGTGCAAACAGCGCATCGCGGCATCGATAATCGGAATGCCGGTCTGGCCCTGCTGCCAAAGCGTCAGGCGCAGGGTGTGTTCCGGATTGCCGTCTGAAGGGCCGTCATCCGCGTGCTGCAAGGCAAGCTGAAGGAAAAAATCGCGGCGGATGATGTTGTCCGTCCACGCGTTCAGACGGCGTTCGAGGCTTTTCCGCGCGAGCAGGCGCGGCGAGATGCAGCCGGCACTCAAATACGCACCCATCAGCGAAGTGTTTTTGCGCGAAGGGAAATCCTTTAAAACGGAGTAGGAACCCGCCTGTTCGAGAAACCGCCGCCACTGCCGCCAAGCCGCCGTTTCGCCGCCGTTTTGCGGCAGGAAGATGCCGTCTGAAAGCACGGCAGGCGGCGGGGCGGAAAGGTTTTCGGGGAAGGGTTGGCGGTATGCCGCGAATAGGTCCGGACCGGCGGGGGGCTGCTTGGAAAAGCGGTCGAGCCATACTTCGCAGTAGCGGTCGAAATCGGTGTGTGCCGTGCCGCCGTCGGGTATCAGGTCGGTTTTGCCGAAAACGGCGCGGTCATTGACGAAGGTTAACGCGATGCCGTGTTTGTCCAATTCATGCCAAAGGGCGTTGTCGGCGAGTTTGTCGGCAAAAGTATGGGATTCGTCGGCGATGACGGTGCGGATATTGAGGCGGACGGCGAGCCGGACAAGCCCGGCAGGCGATGCCGCCGTGTAGAACGGAATGCCGCGCCCTGCAAGCCCTTGGGCGAGTTCGGCGGCGGATTGGCGGTAGAACGCGGCGCGGCGAGGGTTGTCTGTTTCGGCATCGTCAATCCAAATGCCGATAATGGGCAAACCTTCGGCAACGGCGGCGCATAAGGCGGCGTTGTCGCGGATGCGGAGGTTTTGGCGGAACCAGACGAGCGTGCGCGCGGCGCGCGTGTCCGCATAAAGGGGGCGGGCGGTTTCAGACGGCATTTTGGCAGCCTTTCCTGCTGGCGATTTTTTCGTTCAGAAAATCGATGAAGCTGCGGACTTTCGCGCTTAAGAATGCCCTGTCCGCATAAACGGCGTTCAGGCGGTCGGTCGGGACGGCGTATCCGGGCAGCAGCCTCACCAGCGTGCCGCAGCGCAAATCGTGTTCCGCCGCCCAAAGCGGCTGATAACCGATGCACGCGCCTGCCTTAATCATTTCGCGCATCATCAGCGTGTTGTCGGTACGGATGACGGGGGTCAGCTCAAGCCGGTATTTTTTGCCGTCCGATTTGCGGGTGAGGTCGAGTTTCTGCTGGTTGGTGTAGGTCGGTAGGACGGCGGGCAGCCCCGCCACTTCTTCCGGCGTTTCCGGTACGCCGTTGCGCCTCAGGAAATCGGGCGAGGCGAGCAGGGCAAATTCGATTTCCGCCAGCGGGCGCGCAATCAGCGACGGGGACAGGGTTTGGGAAACGCGCAACGCCAAATCCACGCCTTCGGCAATCAAATCGACGTGGCGGTTGTCCAAAATCAGTTCTAATGTTACTTCGGGATAACGTTCGCGGTATTCCGCCAGCCAGTTGCATATCAGGCTGCCGGCAAACCACAGCGGCATCGTTACGCGCAGCAGCCCCTGCGGTTTTTCCGTCCCCCCGGCGGCTTTTTGCGCGGCATCGTCGAGCGTGTCGAGCGCGTAACTGCATTGCCGGTAGTATTCTTCCCCGGCTTCGGTCAGGCTGAGGTTGCGGCTGTTGCGGTGCAGGAGTTTGGCTTGGACGGTGTTTTCCAAGTGGCTGACGTGTTTGCTTGCCATTGCGGTGGAGATGCCGAGCGCGTCGGCGGCGCGGGTGAAGCCGCCGCTTTGGATGACTTGGCGGAAAACCTTGAGGCTGAACAGGGTGTCCATATTTTCTTGTGTGGAAAAGTTGTATCAATAAAAGCAGTATATATTTGAAAAGGGGAAACATCTATACTCTGCCGCCTGAAATGAAGACAAATATCAAAGGAGCTTTTATGTCCAATTGCTGCAACCGTATCCAACCTGTTCTGCTTTCTGTTTTGCGTATCGTAACCGCCTACCTGTTTTTGTTGCACGGTACGTCGAAATTCTTCGCCTTCCCCATTGAAATGGGCAGCGGTTCGCCCGAAGGGTTGATGCTGCTTGCCGGTATTTTAGAAATTGTCGGCGGCATTTTGCTGGTGTTGGGCTTGTTTACGCGCCCTGCCGCGTTTGTTTTGTCCGGCCAGATGGCGGTTGCCTATTTTATGGCGCACGCTTCCGGAAATGCTTTGTTCCCGATTGCCAACGGCGGCGAGTCCGCAGTGCTGTTCTGCTTCGTATTCCTCTATATCGCGGCGGCGGGCGGCGGAGCATGGTCGCTGGACAGGCTGTTTTTTAAGCGTAAAGCCTGAACCGGACTGCCTAAAGTGTATTTTGTTGAATGTTTTTGAGGAAAAGAAATGACCCGTCAATCTCTGCAACAGGCTGCGGAAAGCCGCCGTTCCGTTTATTCGTTAAATAAAAACCTGCCCGTCGGCAAAGATGAAATCATCCAAATCGTCGAACACGCCGTTTTGCACACGCCTTCTTCGTTTAATTCCCAATCTGCCCGCGTGGTCGTGCTGTTTGGCGAAGAGCATGATAAGGTGTGGCAATTTGTCGAAGACGCGCTGCGTGCTGTCGTGCCTGCTGACAGTTTTGAACCGACCGCGCAAAAATTGAAGCTGTTTAAGGCGGGTGCGGCAACTATTTTGTTTTATGAAGATCAAAATGTCGTCAAAGGTTTGCAGGAGCAGTTCCCTGCCTATGCCGCCAACTTTCCCGTTTGGGCGGACCAAGCAAACGCTATGGTACAGTATGCCGTCTGGACGACACTTGCCGCCGCCGGCGCAGGTGCAAACCTGCAACACTATAATCCGTTGCCCGATGCGGCGATTGCCGAAGCGTGGAATATCCCCGAAAACTGGTTGTTGCGCGCACAAATGGTCGTTGGGGGAATCGGTGCACCCGCCGGAGAAAAAACGTTCCAACCCGTTGCAGAACGTTTGAAAGTGTTCGGCGCATAATTTCTCGGTCAAAAAAATGCCGTCTGAAAAGGATTCAGACGGCATTTTTCAGTATCAGGCAACGAGTTTTTCGCATTCTTTGATACAGTCGAGGCAGGACTCGTAACAGGCTTTGCATTCCGCATGGTGGGCGGCGTGTTCTTTACAGGCTTTGGAACATTGTTTGCATGCTTCGAGGCATACTTTTGCCGCGTCGCGTGTCAGAGGGGAATTTTGTGCGGCAAGGTCGTGCACCGCGCCGCATAAGGCAAGCATCTGGCGCACGGCAACCGCGCAGTCGGACATAGACGTGTCGCCCTGGGTAAGCAGGGACAGGCAGTGTGTCAGGCAAACCTGTCCGGCATCCAGACAGTGTGCGGCAGTTTGGCGGACGGCGGTGTAGGCGGATGCGGCGGCAGGCTGCATATCGTGGTGATGATGGTGGTCGGCGTGTCCGTGCGCACGCGCGAAAGAGGCGGCGGAAGCCAGAGAGACGGCAGCGGCGCTGCCCAAAAATTGACGACGGTTCATAATGTTTCCTTTATGGTTTAAGAAAGTAGGGCAGGCACAAGGCACTCCCCCGCATACTGCCCCGACCGTGGGGCTTTTTTGAACAACCGACTGATTTTGCCGGTGCGGGATTGTCGCACGGACAGGCAGTTCGGCTATTCGGAAATTTAAGAAAAGGCGCGCCGCCCTGTTTTAAAATGATGCAAGATGGCGCGCGGATATGGTAGCAGACAAAATGCCGTCTGAAAATCGGTTCAGACGGCATCCGTTTTCAACCTTTACAAACCCGGGAACATCCCTTTCATCCCCCTCATTCCTTTCGCCATACGCATCAGGTTGCCCAAGCCTTTCCCGCTGAACATCTTCATCATCTGCTGCATTTGTTCAAACTGTTTGAGCAATTTGTTCACTTCCTGCACGGTCGTGCCCGCACCCATTGCAATACGGCGTTTGCGGCTGGCTTTAAGCAGGGCAGGGTTGGCGCGTTCTTTTGGAGTCATCGAGTTGATGATAGCTTCTACTTTGCCCATCGCTTTTTCAGCCGTACCTTCGGGGATTTGTTTCGATATTTGGCCCAGTTCGCCCGGCATTTTCGACATCAGGTTTTCCAAGCCGCCCATATTGCGCATCTGTTGGATTTGTTCTTTAAAGTCATTGAGGTCGAAGCCTTTGCCTTTTTGCAGCTTTTTCGCCATTTTGGCGGCGGCTTCTTCATCAATACCTTTTTGAACGTCTTCAATCAGGGTCAATACGTCGCCCATGCCGAGGATACGGCTGGCAAGACGGTCGGGGTGGAAAGGTTCGAGGCCGTTGATTTTCTCGCCGACACCGATAAATTTAATCGGTTTTCCGGTCACATGGCGTACGGACAATGCTGCACCGCCGCGCGAGTCACCATCCATCTTGGTCAATACGACACCGGTCAGCGGCAGGGCTTCATTAAATGCCTGCGCGGTATTTACCGCATCCTGACCCAGCATGGCATCAATAACGAACAAAGTTTCAACCGGGTTGACCGCCGCATGAAGCGCTTTGATTTCGTTCATCATCTCTTCATCGATTGCCAAACGGCCGGCGGTATCGACCATCAATACATCGTAAAAATGTTTTTTTGCGTAATCAACGGCGGCAGTGGCAATCTCAACCGGTTTTTGGTTGGTATCGGATGGGAAAAAGTCCACGCCGACCTGTTCGGCCAACAGGCGCAGCTGTTCAATCGCGGCAGGGCGGTAAACGTCGGCAGATACCACCAAGACTTTTTTCTTCTGATCGTTTTTCAGCAGGCGGGCGAGTTTGCCGACGGTTGTTGTCTTACCGGCACCCTGCAAACCCGCCATCAACACGACGGCGGGCGGTGAAACCGACAAATCCAGCGTTTTGTTTTCCTTGCCCATCAATTCGACTAAGGCTTGGTTGACCACACCAATAAAGGCTTGGTCAGGCGTCAGGCTGCCGACGACTTCTTGGCCAAGGGCCTGTTCTTTGACTGTGTTGACGAATTCTTTAACGACGGGCAATGCAACGTCGGCTTCCAGCAGGGCAAGACGAACCTCGCGCAAGGCTTCTTTAATATTGTCTTCGGTCAGTTTGGCTTGCCCGCGGATGTTTTTGAGGACAGTGCTGAAGCGGCTGGTTAAATTGTCTAACATACTGGTCCTTGGTCTGAATAAGAATAGCTTGCCCCATCAGGGGCATTCTTTGTTAAAATAAAATCAAAATAATTTGATGCGGCTTGTGTGCCGGACAGCATATCGGCAAATCCGTCAAGGCTTGCCCGAAACGGGGATTTTACAATTCCAACGTTAAAAGTTCCAATATTTCATAAGCGACCGCATACGGCGCAACAGTATAGATAGAGAAAGTCCACCATGCCGACAGTTTTCATCTTTTTGACGGCGGTTTACGCAGGATTGGGTGCATTTGCATGGCACTGCCAACAGCAGGGGCGCGGCCGGGATTACCCGTGGAAGACGGAATTGCCGGTTTTGGGCGCGGCATTGACCGTCCACGGCGCGGCACTGCTTATGCCGGTCATTCAAGACAAAATCATCATTATGGGCTTCGGGTATTCCGGCAGCCTGATTGTTTGGATGATGCTGTTTATTTATTTTGCCGGCAGCTTTTTTTATCCGCTGCGCGGAGTGCAGTTGCTGCTGTATCCTTGCGCCGCACTGATGCTGCTGTCAGGTTTGGTTTTTCCTGGAAAATTCTCGGGATATGAAATTACCGACCTTCCCTTTATGCTGCATATCGGAACTTCGCTGCTCGCATACGGGCTGTTCGGCATCGCAACATTATTGTCCGTTTTGACCCTGCTGCTGAATCGGAGCCTGCACCGCAGGAGCTTCTCCAAGCTCGCAGGATTCCTGCCGTCGCTGCTCAGTTTGGAAAAACTCATGTTCCAGGCCATGTGGGCAGGTTTCATCCTGCTGACCTATTCCGTCGTCAGCGGCACATTCTTCGCCGAAGCCGTATTCGGCAAACCCATGACCTTTACCCATAAAACCGTATTCGGCATATTGTCATGGCTGATTTACGGCGGACTGCTGCTCAAGCACAGCATGACCGCATGGCGCGGCAAAAAAGCCGCCGTGTGGACCATCATCGGATTTGTCAGCCTTATGATTGCCTATATGGGCAGCAAGTTCGTATTGGAAATCATTCTGAAAAGATAAGAAGAGCCAACAGATGCCGTCTGAGTCCCCGAGTTTCAGACGGCATATTCACAAAGGCGCACCAGTCA
>NZ_JAGTUI010000041.1:0-18228 GCF_018224585.1 Neisseria sp. Marseille-Q1983 | reverse complement strand
TCTCTTTGAGCTAAGGCGAGGCAACGCCGTACTGGTTTTTGTTAATCCACTATAAGTCATTCCGGCGGCAATTTTTGTTGCTTTAACGGGATAGGCGGTTGGCGGTTGCGATAAAGGCGGCGACTTTGGCTGGGTCTTTTTTGCCTTTAGACGCTTCCACGCCGCCGGATACATCGACCGCTTCCGCTCCGGTGATGCGGACGGCTTCGCCGACGTTTTCAGGGGTCAGCCCGCCGGCAAGCACCCACGGTTTGCCCGAATATTCCGCCAGCAGCGTCCAGTCGAAGCGGTGTCCGGTGCCGCCGTATTCCGAAGGGTGGTAGGCATCGAACAGCAGTGCCTGAGCGTCGGGGAAGCGGTCGGCGGCGTTTCGGATGTCTGATGTCGTCTGAACACGAATGGCCTTGATATAGGGGCGGTGGAACTGACGGCAGAATGTGTCGTCTTCGTCGCCGTGGAATTGGATGATGTGTATCGGCACTTCGGCAAGGATGCGGCGGATGTTTTGCGCGCTTTCGTTGACGAAAAGGGCGACAACGCTGACAAACGGCGGCAGTGCGGCGGTGATTTTTTTGGCGCGGGCAATATCGACGGCCCGGCTGCTGCCTTGGAAAAAGACCAGCCCGACGGCATCTGCACCTGCCGCTACGGCGGCCGCTGCGTCTTCCGGTGTGGTGATGCCGCAGATTTTGGTGCGGATTTTCCTCATTCGGTATTCCTTTATTTGGGAAACGGCGCGTTTGTGCCGTTTCAGACGGCATTCCCGATCAGTCGATTTTGATGTATTCGACAGAAAGGATTTCAATTTCCTCACGCCCTTCCGGCGTGTTCAAAACCACTTCGTCGCCTTCGCGTGCTTTAATCAGGCAACGAGCCAGCGGTGAAATCCAAGAAATTTTGTTTTGCGCGGTATCGATTTCATCGATGCCGACGATTTTGACGGTTTGCTCGCGCCCGTCACCGCGCAACAGATCGACGGTTGCGCCGAAAAACACTTGGTCGGTCGCTTCGCGCAATTCGGGATCGACGACGACGGCAGCTTCCAAACGCTTGGTCAGGAAACGGATGCGGCGGTCGATTTCGCGCATACGGCGTTTGCCGTAAAGATAGTCGCCGTTTTCGCTGCGGTCGCCGTTGCCTGCCGCCCAGTTGACGATTTGGACGATTTCGGGGCGTTCTTTATTAACCAGTTGATAAAGCTCGTCTTTCAATGCCTGCCATCCGGCGGGCGTAATGTAGTTTTTGGTTTCGGTACTCATATTGTGTGCGGATGAAACGGGAAATGTGATGCCGATATGGGAAATGCCGTCTGAAAACCCAACGTTCGGATTTCAGACGGCATCGCGGTTTGGGAAGCCTTATTCTTCGTCGCCCGCATCGCTGATGCTGATGCTGTGTTCCATCCTACTCGGGTGGATTTTCAGGCCGCCGCAGCCGGATTTCTCGGCAGACAGGCGGTCGAGGTAGGCATCATCGATGTCGCCTGTCTGATAAATGCCGTTGAAACAGGACGAATCGAAGGATTCGATTTTTGGATTGAGTGCTTTGACGACGGTTTCCAAATCGCCCAAGTCTTGAAACACGATGCCGTCCGCGCCGATTTCGGCAGCGATTTCCGCCGCGCTGCGCCCGTTGGCAATCAACTCTTCGCGCGTGGGCATATCGATGCCGTACACATTGGGATAGCGCACTTCGGGGGCGGCGGAGGCGATATAGACTTTGCGCGCGCCAGCCGCGCGTACCATTTCGACGATTTCGCGGCTGGTCGTCCCGCGCACGATGGAGTCGTCCACCAGCAACACGCTTTTGCCTGCAAATTCGGTTTCCATCGGGCTGAGTTTTTGGCGCACGGATTTTTTGCGCGTCGCCTGGCCGGGCATAATAAAGGTGCGGCCGATATAGCGGTTTTTAATCAAACCTTCGCGGTAAGGCTTTTTGAGGTGGACGGCAAGCTCCATCGCGCTGGGGCGGCTGGTGTCGGGGATGGGCATCACGACATCGATGCCGTCCACGGGCAGCTCGCGTTTGATTTTTTCCGCCAAGGACACACCCATATCCAAGCGCGATTGGTAAACCGATACGCCGTCAATCACAGAGTCGGGGCGGGCAAAATAAACATATTCAAAAAGGCAGGGGCTGAGTTTGGCCTTATCGCTGCATTGTCGGGCGATGATTGTGCCGTCAAAGCCGACAAATACCGCTTCGCCCGGCCGGATATCGCGTTCCAAATCGTAGGCAAGCGCGTTGAAGGCGACGGATTCGGAGGCGACGGCATAGGATTTCCTGCCTTCGCTGTCGGTTTGCGAACCCAATACCAGCGGGCGGATGCCGTAAGGGTCGCGGAAGGCGAGCATACCGTAGCCCGCAATCATGGCAACCACACCGTATGCGCCGCGCACCAAGCGGTGGACTTCGGCAACGGCGTTGAAAACATTGTCGGCATTGAGCCGGTGCGGGTCGGCGTTTTTAGAGACTTCGCGGCGCAATTCGTGCGCGAATACGTTGAGCAAAACTTCGGAATCGGAGCTGGTGTTGACGTGGCGCAGGTGTTTGTTACACACGTTTTCATACAGTTCGGCAGTGTTGGTGAGGTTGCCGTTGTGCGCCAAAACGATGCCGAAAGGCGAGCTGACGTAGAAAGGCTGTGCCTCCGCGCTGCTGCCCGCGTTGCCCGCAGTAGGATAACGGACGTGGGCGATACCGGCGTTGCCGACCAAATCGCGCATATTGCGTGTACGGAAGACTTCGCGCACCATCCCTTTGCCTTTGTGCATATGGAAGGTGCCGCCTTCGGCCGTTACAATGCCCGCCGCATCCTGTCCCCTGTGCTGCAACATCTGCAAGCCGTCGTACAGAAGCTGGTTCACGGGTTCATGACTGACCAAACCTAATACGCCGCACATATCGTCTTCTCCGATTCGAGGTTTAAGGGTAAAACGGAATTATAAAGCAAACGGCGGTTTTTTGCCTGAATTGTTGACAATATTTGAGTGAAGGACAGATAGGTGGGTTTATGGAGGATAAGATTTAATCTGTGATATGGCTGAGGAAAGGAAAAAACATTTCAGACGGCATAAAAGAGGATGCCGTCTGAAACGCCAGCAGGGCAATCAATCGTCTTCCGGAGTTTCCGCCGTGCCGCCGCTATGGTTCAACACGGCTTCGGAAAGCGATACGAAAAACGGCAGTGTGTAAGATTGCCGCCATTCTTCGGTATCGGGCAGGTCGGTTTTTGAAGCAAGCATGATCAGCAGGGTAACAATCAAAACGCCTTTCAATGCACCGAATACGCCGCCCAAAATGCGGTTGGCAAAGCCCAAACCGACGGCGGAAACCGCCTGTGTCAGCAGCGAACGGAGCATTTTCTGGATCAGACAGGCAATGACGAACAGGGAAATGAACGACAGAGCCAATGCAAACAGGCGGGGTTGGAACGAGGCAAAGGCGAGGTCGGCAAAGGGTGCGGCAAAGAGTTTGGCAAAAAAGAAGGCAATGACCCACGCCGCCAGCGAACCCGCTTCTGCAATCACGCCGCGCATCGCGGAAATAAGGATGCAGGCGGCAATGACGGCGGAGACGAGGAGGTCGGCAACGGGGAGGCTATTCATTCGTTACCTGACCGGCGATGCCGTGCACGCGCAGTTTGTTCAAATCGCGTTCGGCATCTCTCGCGTTTTTATAGTTGCTTGATTTGACGCGGTAAACCTTGCCGTTGTCGGTCATGATTTCGGTAATGGTCGAATCGATACCCGCCGCCTTCATTTTGCGCTGGAGGCTCAAGGCGCGTTCTTTTTCGGCATAACCTGCCTGAATGGCGGCTTTTTTACCGGATTTTTCGGATTTTTCTTTTTCGGCGGTTTTGGTCTTGTCCGCTTTGTCGGTTTTTTGTGCCGTTTCGTGTTTTTTGCCGTCCGAATGGTCTTTTTCGGCTGTTTTTTTGCCTTCAGCCTTGTCGGCTTTTTTCGCTTCCTTTACCGCGCTGTCGGATTTTGCCGTATCCGGTTTGGTTTTTTCGGCGGCAGTTTTCGGTTTGTCGGCAACTTTTTCGGCGGTTTTGGTTTCTTTGGCTTTGGGCTTGGCTTCGGCAGTGCGTTCCGCTTTTTGCGGTTTTGTTTCGGCAGTGCGTTTCGGTTTTTCAACCGCTACCGTATCCGTACTGTCGGCAGTTGCCGGCACTTTTTCGGCAGCGCGTTGTTTTGCCTGCTTCGGTGCGGTTTGGGCAGTTTCTGCCTGTTGCAGTTTCTCGGATGCTTCCAAACCTTTGATGTTGCTGTCTTCGAGGCGGTCGTTAATCAGCACCAGCGGCGCGCCTACGTTTTCAGGCTCGCTGATTTCGCTGTCGGCGGCAGAAGGCTTGTCTTCGCCTGCCAAGTCCTGCGGTTTGTCGGCGGCGGTTTCCCCGTTTTCGGCGGCGGATTTCAAGGCAGGGGTTTGTGCCGCACTTGCCGCTTTGTTTTCTACGCCGCTTGTTTCGCCGGCAGTCTGTTCGGCAGGATCATTTTCGGCAGGACCGGAACTGAGTGCGGCTGCCAGCAGGATGCAGGAGGCGGCAACCAGGCAGCTTGCCGTTACGAGGCGGCGGCGGTTGCGCCGTTTGAGCTGTTCGTAACCGGTCAGGACTTCGTTTTGTTTGTTTTCGGACATAGAAGTTTCCTTTTACAGTACCGACATCACGTCGGCGACGGTATGAAATGAGCCGAAAACGACGATTCTGTCGTTTTCGCCCGCTTTTGAGGCTGCCGCACGGTACGCGTCGCGGACGGCGGCAAATGTCTGTATGTTTTCGATGCGGTGTTGTTCCAATTTGGCTTTCAGTGCATCCGCCGTCATACCGCGCAGTACGTCCAACGGTGCGATATACCACTCGTCAAATTGGTCTTTAACGGTTTCCAACACGCAGTCTATGTCTTTGTCGGACAACATGCTGAACACGGCGGTGCGTTTTTGCGCAAACGCCAAATTAATCAGGCTGCGGCGCAGGGCGCGGGCGGCGTGGGGATTGTGTCCGACATCCAAAACGGTCAGCGGCCGGCCGGGCAGGACTTGGAAGCGGCCGGGATTTTCAACCAGCAACAAACCGCGCTTGATGGCGCCGATGTCCACCGGCAATTTGTCGTTCAAGCATTCCAATACGGTCAACGAGCAGGCGGCATTGGAGAGCTGGTATGCGCCGCGCAATGCGGGGAAAGGCAGGGAATTGCGGTTGCGCGCGGGGTCGTCTGAATGCTGCGGATGGAAGCGGTAGTTCCATTGGATGTTTTCCAATGAGGAGAAATCGAAATCGCGCTGCACCATCAGCAGTTTCGCGCCTATGGCTTCGGCGTGTGCGACCAACGATTCGGGTGCGGGGTTTTGACCGCAGATGGCGGGTTTGCCGCTGCGGAACACGCCTGCTTTTTCAAAGCCGACCTGCTCGACCGTATCGCCCAAAAACGCCTGATGGTCCAAATCTACACTAGTAACCACCGCGCAATCGCCGTCAAATGCGTTGACCGCGTCCAAGCGTCCGCCCAAGCCGACTTCCAATATCATCACGTCAACCTGTTCGCGCATGAAGATGTCGACGGCCGCCAACGTATTGAATTCAAAATAAGTCAGCGATATTTCGCCGCGCGCCGCTTCGATGCGCTCGAAAGAGGCAATAATCGTATCGTCCGAAACGGGTTCGGCGTTGATGGCGATGCGTTCGTTGTAACGCAATAAATGGGGGCTGGTTAATGTGCCGGTTTTGTAGCCCGCCTGTTTGTAAATCTGTGTCAGGTAGGCGCAGACCGAACCTTTGCCGTTTGTTCCCGCGACAACGACGACGGGGCATTGCGGTGTCAGGTTCATGCGCTTTTTCACTTCGCCTACGCGCTCCAAACCCATGTCGATTAAGCCGCCGCTGTGGGCGGTTTCCAAATGCGAGAGCCAATCTTGTAGTGTTTTCATGAGTGTTTCGTTTTCAAATGCCGTCTGAAATCAGTCTGATGTATCGGTTTCGGCGGTTTTTTTCGGCTGCCGCCAAAGCACCCAGACTTTCAGCCTGCGGTAGGATTCTTTGTCCGTCATGTCGGGCATGATGCATTGGCGGACGGTTGTGCCGCCGGTGTCCCATTGTAAGAATAAGGCATAAGGCGTAACCATACTGCTGCCCGCCAGTGTCGCCGCTGTTTTGTCTTTGCCGGATACGATTTCCGCCTGTCCGTCGCGGTCTATGGTAATGGCGGTTATGGCATGGCGGTGTTTCAGGTTCGTTATCCTGAGCGAGTATGCGTAACTTGCCGCCAAAGCCGCAAAACCGAACCACATCATCCAGCCGTAAAACCAAGTCAGGCAGACGGCAATGGAAGCCGAGTGGAGCGATATGGTCAGGATGTTCAGAATGCGGGACGGCTTCAATGCCGTCTGAAAGGCGCGCATGGCGTTACATCATATTGTCGAACACGGGCGTGATGTTCAAATCCGCTTCTTCCATATCCAAAACCATATCGTGGATTTCGATGTCGAAAAATTCCCAAAACGCCTTCAGCCCCATATCTTGCGGCCATTTGTCTTTGTCGATGTCCCAGCCGGCGAGTTCGGCTTCAAAAATCTGCCGGTAGCGTTCGTCGAAGTAGGAAACGACGGCTTCCGGTTCGTCGAACTGCGGAACGAGGAAGACGGAACAGTTGGCACGAAGCTGCTCTATGGTCAGGTCGGGCATATTTTCGTCGGTGCTTTTGAGCCATTCCAAAAAGCGGACGGTCGGCTTGAGGACGACGGCGGTGCGGTCAACAAAATACATGGTTTTCTTTCTCAATCATCTTGCGGTGTCGGGCTATGCCGTCTGAACGTTCGGTTTTCAGACGGCATAGCATCAGTGGGTCATGACCTGTTGCAGGAACTGCTTGGCGCGTTCGTGTTTCGGGTTGGTGAAAAACGCTTCGGGCGTTTCGTCTTCGAGGATTTGCCCTTTATCGACGAAAATCACGCGGTCGGCAACTTCGCGGGCAAAACCCATTTCGTGGGTTACGCACATCATGGTCATGCCGCTTTCTGCTAAGTCTTTCATGACTTTTAATACTTCGCCGACCATTTCGGGGTCGAGTGCGGAGGTCGGTTCGTCAAACAACATCACGCGCGGTTCCATCGCCAACCCGCGCGCAATCGCCACGCGTTGCTGCTGGCCGCCGGAAAGTTGGGACGGGAAGGCGTCTTTTTTGTGTGCCAGTCCGACGCGTTCCAAAAGTTCCATCGCTTTTTTCTCCGCCTGTTCCGCATTTTGACCTTTAACCTTCATCGGTGCGAGGGTGATGTTTTCCAATACGGTCAGGTGGGGGTAGAGGTTGAAGCCTTGGAATACGAAGCCGACTTCTTCGCGGATTTTGTTCAAATCGGTTTTGGGGTCGGCAACGTTGACGCCGTCCACCCAAATCTCGCCGCTTTCGATGCTTTCAAGCTGGTTGACGGTGCGGATGAGTGTGGATTTGCCGCTGCCCGAAGGCCCGCAGACGACGACCACTTCGCCTTTTTTGATTTCCAAGTTCACGCCGTTGATGACGTGCAGGTCTTTGAAATGTTTGTGTACGTTTTTAAATTTGATCATAGTGTCCATTCTTTTCGGGCAGTCTGAATCCGTCTGACTGATTAAGGGTAAAACTTATTCAAATCGGCAACCAATTTGGTTAACGCTTCTTGATTCGGCTTATTCATGCTCCGGTAAACTTTGACGTAGCCTTTGTCGTTTTTCATATTCACGACATAGATGACGAAACGTGTGCCGTTGAATCCTTTTTCCGCATCGCAGGTGTAGTACGTCACACCCCCGCTTTCCGCTTTTTCCAGTACGCAATCGTTTTTGCGGTAGCCTTGCTCCTTCGCTATCCAATCACGCTCAAATGAAGCCCTGTACGCGTCCGGCACGCGGACTTGGTCGACCAATAAATCATGATCGGGATTTTGGGAATAACCGTAATGGAAAATGGCATTTGAACCGTTTAATTGCGCCTCCAGCATTTGATAACGCCGGTTTTGGAAAAACGCATCGTTCGGGTTCATGCAGGCAGTTAAAAGAAAAGTCAGGAGTGCGGCTGTGTATTTCATGGTTTGTTCACTCGGGCGGTTAAAAGAAAAGTCAGGGGTACGGTTGTGTATTTTATGGTTTATGCTTTTATAAACAGTTATAAACGGTTTCAATGCGGCTTGCCGGTAATTCAACGCACGAAATTCCGTTTGCACATCATATGGTTTTCAATATTGGCTTTGGCATCTTTTTCATCCCAAACCTGCAATTCCCACGGATAGTAGAAATTGCTGCTGTTTTTGAAATAAATGTGTATGCCGATATAGCCGCCCGCATCGCGCAAATATCAGTTTTTCAAGCCGTGTTCTGTTTTCCAGTCGTCAAGTTTTTCCAAAATTCCGACAACTGTTTCAGACGGCCAAATCAGCCGCGCGCCAGATAGCGGCTGATTTTATCATGTATGCTTTCTGCGGTTTTCACGCGGTAGAAAAAGTCTATGCCGCGCGTGTCGGCAAAGGCTAAATAATCGTTAACCGCTTCGTGCAAATTAAGGCGGTAAGACAAAATATGTTCGGTCGGAACGTTTTTGAGCGTGTGGCTCAAATTGATTTTCCGCACTTTGCCGGTTTCAAAATAATCCTGCGAATATTGTGCGTGCAGGCGGTTGATTTCGCGGATTAAACGCTCGGTTTTCTGCAGGTTGCCTTCCATTTCCGCCCCCTCTTTTCAGACGGCCTTGCCCGCCAAATAATTGCTCAATGCCACGTATTTTTCCGGCGCTATGTGTTCGGCGCGGTCTTGCGAATTGATGCCGACTGCCTGCAAATCATCGTCGCCTGCAAGCTCTTTCAGATTGTTGCGTATGGTTTTGCGGCGTTGGTGGAAGGCGAGTTTTACGAGTTTGGCGAAATGCTCGAAATCGTCCGCTTTGCCGATGCGGTGTTTCACCGGAATCATGCGCACCACTGCGGAATCCACTTTCGGCGCAGGGTCGAACGATTCGGGCGGCACGTCAATCAGCAGCTCCATATCGAAAAAATATTGCAGCATCACACCCAAGCGGCCGTAGTCGTTGCTTTTCGGCGCGGCAACCATGCGCTCGACCACTTCTTTTTGCAGCATAAAGTGCATATCGACGACATCGTCCGCCACCTCCGCCAGCTTGAACAAAAGCGGCGTGGAAATGTTGTACGGCAGGTTGCCGACGATTTTCTTTTTGCCTGCGATACTGTTGAAATCAAACTGCAACACATCGCCTTCGTGAATCACCAGCTTATCCGCAAACGGCAGCGTTTTCAGACGGCATACGATGTCGCGGTCGATTTCGACAACGTGCAGTCGGTTCAGTTTTTTCGCCAAAGGTTCGGTAATCGCCGCCAAACCCGGGCCGATTTCAATCACGACATCATCCGCCTGCGGGCGCACGGCGTTGACAATATCGCCGATAATCCGCGTGTCCTGCAAAAAATTCTGCCCGAAACGCTTGCGGGCTTTGTGTTCTTTCATCGTGTTTCCTTTTCGGTTGAAACCCCGCCCTTTAGGGCGGTAGAATCAGACTCTGTTTGGGAGGGGTGTAACTCCTTCCAAATCAGGACGGCACATATGGCGGTGCTTTATGTGTCGTCCTGTGTGTTGAAACATAAATGTGTTTACAGTATCCGTTTGATGTCGGCATTGTAACCGAAAACGGCAGGGCGTGATAATGCTGTTTGAAGGCTTGCCGTGTTTGGCGGTTTGGTGCAAAACGTTTTGCCTGTTGGAGGATTGGACGTGTCTGAAAATCTGCTTGAAATCGAAATCCATCCCTTCGATCCCGTGCTGCCGCCGAAGGCTGCGGTCATGATGATGGGGACGTTTCCGCCCAAGGAAGACAAACGCGCGATGCAGTTTCATTATCCGAATTTCCAAAACGATATGTGGCGCGTTTACGGACTGGTGTTTTTTAACGATGCGGCGCATTTCCAGATGCTGGCTGAAAAAGCGTTTGATGCGGAGAAAATCAAGGCGTTTTTGCGCGAACGGGGGATTGCGTCCTGCCCAACGGTGTTGAAGGCGGCAAGGGAACATGGCAATGCGTCCGACAAGTTTTTAAAGGTAGTCGAAACCGTCGATTTGGCGGCGGTGTTGGCAAAAATACCCCGGTGCCGCCATATTTGTACGACGGGCGGCAAGGCGACGGAAATCCTGCTCGATATTCAGGGCGGCGGCATCAAAATGCCGAAAACGGGCGAAACCGTGCCGTTTCCGTTTGCCGGACGGGATTTGACGCTGACGCGCCTGCCTTCGACTTCGCGCGCCTATCCTTTGAGTTTGGCGAAAAAGGCGGCGGCGTATCGGGCGTTTTTCGAAATGGCGGGCTTGTGTGAAAAGCAGTTATAATTGCCGACAATTTCCCGTTCAGACGGCATGTTTACAAAAACGGAAATGCCGTCTGAAAACCTGAAGTACAAGGAAGAATCCGATGAAGAATTACCATACGCCCGATGAGAAGGGCTTTTTCGGCGAACACGGCGGGCTGTTCGTATCCGAAACCCTGATTCCGGCTTTGCAAGAATTGGCAGAAGCCTATAAAGCAGCGAAAGAAGATCCTGAATTTTGGGCGGAGTTCCGCCGCGATTTGAAACATTATGTCGGCAGGCCCAGCCCCGTTTACCATGCCGCGCGGTTGTCCGAGCATCTGGGCGGCGCGCAAATTTGGTTAAAGCGCGAAGACTTGAACCACACCGGCGCGCACAAAGTCAACAACACCATCGGTCAGGCATTGCTCGCCCGCCGTATGGGCAAAAAACGCGTGATTGCCGAAACCGGCGCGGGTCAGCACGGCGTGGCGAGTGCCACCGTTGCCGCCCGCTTCGGTATGACTTGCGATGTCTATATGGGTGCGGACGACATCCAACGCCAAATGCCTAACGTGTTCCGCATGAAATTGTTGGGCGCGAACGTGGTCGGTGTAGAAAGCGGCAGCCGCACGCTTAAAGACGCGATGAACGAAGCGATGCGCGAATGGGTCGCCCGCGTGGATGACACGTTCTACATCATCGGTACCGCCGCCGGTCCCGCACCGTATCCCGAAATGGTGCGCGACTTCCAATGCGTGATCGGCAATGAAGCCAAAGAACAAATGTTGGAAGCTATCGGTCGTCAACCTGATGTTGCCGTTGCCTGCGTTGGCGGCGGCTCCAATGCCATCGGTTTGTTCTACCCCTATATCGAAGAAGAAAACGTACGTTTGGTCGGCGTGGAGGCAGGCGGTTTGGGCGTGGATACGCCAGACCATGCCGCGCCGATTACCAGCAAAGCCCCCATCGGCGTATTGCACGGTTTCCGCAGCTATCTGATGCAGGACGAAAACGGCCAGGTTTTGGGGACGCACTCCGTTTCCGCAGGCTTGGATTACCCCGGCATCGGCCCGGAACACAGCCATCTGCACGACATCAAGCGCGTCGAATACACCGTTGCCAAAGACGACGAAGCACTTGAAGCCTTCGACTTGCTCTGCCGCTTCGAGGGCATCATCCCCGCGCTCGAATCCAGCCACGCCGTTGCTTGGGCGGTGAAAAACGCGCCGAAAATGGGTAAAGACCAAGTGATTTTGGTCAACCTCTCAGGTCGTGGCGATAAAGACATCAACACCGTGGCGAAGCTCAAAGGGATTGAGTTGTAGGGATGATGTGAAGGTCGTCTGATAAAAATGCCGTCTGAAGCCTGAGTTCAGACGGCATTTTTACGAACTTTCCTTGTAAAATTAAAGAAGCTTGTAAATAATGAGAGAACAAATTTTGAAGTTGAAAGCAATTGGTAGAATGCCAACAGAATCAGATGCAGATGACAATGATGAAAAAATAGATGAATTGATAGAACAATATGATGAGCTTATGTCAAGTATAGAAAAACCTATTACACTTGAAGAAGCAGAGGTATTAGTATCTCTTTTTCCAGATGGTTTTTTCTATGATATGCATTGGGGATTATTGCATCTTTTTGAAACTTGTATTTTAAGTGCATCAGAGGAAGAATATCAAAAACTTATAGATAAATGTCCAAGTGAAGAATGGCGAGAAAATTTACAAATTCGCTATGAAAATTGGAAAAAGAAAAATCAATAATATTGGGACGGCAACGTTCTTTTACACGAATGGGAATATGAAAAAAGAAAACGCCCCACGCCGAGTTGTTAATAAGTTAGGCGGAGTATCTTTTGACAAGCAGAGCTAGTGCAAAACCTCGGAACGTGGGTGTATGACGGTGGTAGCTACACCCCGGTGGCAAAGCTTGCCGAGGAGGACAGCTACACCATCGTGCAGGACTATCTGGGTACGCCCATACAAGCTCTAGACAGCAAGGGCGAGGTAGTATGGGACTGCGTCCTCGACTATGACGATTTTTCGGATTTGCTTTATTATCTGTTTATTTTTGAAATATCGGGAGTGGGGAGACGTGTTCCGTCGTTGTTTTTTGCCGTGTTGGGTCGTCGGCGTGGCGGCTTCGTTCGCGCTGCCGTCTGTGCCGCATTGGCTGTTTTGGCTGGCGGCTTTTGCGGTTTTTGCTGTGTTTGCAAGGCGTTTTGCGTTTGCCGGTCTGATGCTGTGCGTGTTGGCGGGCGCGGCTTACGGCGTATTCAGAACGGAAGCGGCACTGTCTTCGCAATGGCGGGCAGAAGCCGTTTCAGGTGTGCCGTTAACGGTGGAAGTGGCGGATATGCCGAGGTCGGACGGGCGGCGCGTGCAGTTTGCTGCAAAGGCTGTGGACAGCGGTGGTCGGACGTTTGATTTGCTGCTGTCGGACTACAAACGGCGCGAATGGGCGGTCGGGAGCAGATGGCGGATAACGGCACGTGTGCACCCCGTCGTCGGGGAGTTGAACCTGCGCAGTTTGAACCGTGAGGCGTGGGCATTATCCAACGGGATAGGCGGCGCGGGGACGGTCGGTGCGGACAGGGTTTTGCTGCATGACGGAAGCGGTTGGGGGATTGCGGTTTGGCGCAGCCGCATCAGCCGTAATTGGCGGCAGGCGGATGCGGACGGCGGGCTTTCAGACGGCATCGGGCTGATGCGCGCGTTGAGCGTGGGCGAACAGTCGGCATTGCGCCCCGAATTATGGCAGGCGTTCCGACCGTTGGGGCTGACTCATCTGGTCAGTATCTCGGGTTTGCACGTTACGATGGTGGCGGTGCTGTTTGCGTGGCTGGCGAAGCGGCTGCTTGCCTGTTCCCCGCGCCTTCCTGCCCGGCCGCGCGTGTGGGTTTTGGCGGCGGGGTGTGCAGGCGCGCTGTTTTACGCGCTGCTTGCCGGTTTTTCCGTGCCGACGCAGCGCAGTGTTTTGATGTTGGCGGCATTTGCGTGGGCGTGGCGCAGGGGAAGACTGTCGGCGTGGGCAACGTGGTGGCAGGCGTTGGCGGCGGTGCTGCTGTTCGACCCTTTGGCGGTCTTGGGTGTGGGAACTTGGCTGTCTTTTGGTTTGGTGGCGGCCCTGATATGGGCGTGTGCAGGGCGTTTGCACGAAGGGAAACGGCAAACCGCTTTGCGCGGACAGTGGGCGGCTTCGGTGTTGTCGTTGGTTTTGCTCGGTTAT
Source organism: Neisseria sp. Marseille-Q1983 (assembly GCF_018224585.1). Classification (NCBI taxonomy): domain Bacteria; kingdom Pseudomonadati; phylum Pseudomonadota; class Betaproteobacteria; order Neisseriales; family Neisseriaceae; genus Neisseria; species Neisseria sp. Marseille-Q1983. The sequence continues at coordinate 4,673 of NZ_JAGTUI010000041.1, read as the reverse complement.
CTGTTTGCTTCGCTGCCTTTGGTCAGCCCTTTGGTCAATGCGGTGGCGATTCCGTGGTTTTCTTGGGTGTTGACGCCGCTGGCGTTGCTGGGTTCGGTCGTGCCGTTTGCGCCTTTGCAACAGTTGGGGGCATTTTTGGCGGAATACACTTTGCGGTTTTTGGTGTGGCTTGCCGATGTGTCGCCCGAGTTTGCCGTTGCCTCCGCACCTTTGCCGCTGCTGGTGTTGGCGGTGTGTGCCGCTTTGCTGTTGTTGCTGCCGCGCGGTTTGGGTTTGCGTCCGTGGGCGGTGTTGCTGTTGGCAGGGTTTGTGTTTTACCGTCCGCCCAGCGTGCCGGAAAATGAGGCTGCGGTTACGGTTTGGGATGCGGGGCAGGGTTTGTCGGTGTCGGTTCAGACGGCAAATCATCATCTTTTGTTTGACACCGGAACTGCATCGGCGGCGCAGACGGGGATTGTGCCGAGTTTGAATGCGGCGGGTGTCCGCCGTTTGGACAAGCTGGTTCTGTCGCATCACGACAGCGACCACGACGGCGGTTTTCAGGCAGTCGGCAAGATACCGAACGGCGGGATTTATGCCGGACAGCCGGAATTTTATGAGGGGGCGCGGCATTGTGCGGAACAGCGTTGGCAATGGGACGGCGTAGATTTCGAGTTTTTGATGCCGTCTGAACGCAAAAACATCGATGATAATGGGAAAAGTTGTGTTTTGCGTGTTGTGGCTGGTGGTGCGGCACTGCTGGTAACGGGCGATTTGGATACGAAGGGCGAGGCGGAGTTGGTTAAAAAATACGGCTCAAACCTGTACAGCCAGGTTTTGGTTTTGGGACATCACGGCAGCAATACGTCCTCGTCGGGCGTGTTCCTCAATGCCGTCTCGCCCGAATATGCCGTTGCTTCAAGCGGTTATGCCAACGCCTACAAACATCCGACCGAAGCGGTACAGAACCGTGTCCGCGCACACGGCATCAAGTTGTTGCGGACGGATTTGTCGGGCGCGCTGCAATTCGGCTTGGGACGCGGCGGCGTGAAGGCTCAACGTTTGAGAGGGTATAAATTCTATTGGCAGAAAAAACCGTTTGAGTGAATGGGAAGGCTGGTGCCGGAACGGAAAATGTCGTCTAAAAGGACTTCAGACGGCATTTTGGCGTTAACGCCGGTTCGTGCCGGCAAGGCATATCGTTTGATTTTCAGTGTGCGTCAAAAACAGAAAGGGCGTTGCGGTTAACGGCAGGGAGAACCGTTTGAATGAACGGAAAGGTTTGCGCCGGAACGGAAAATGCCGTCTGAAAGGGTTTCAGACGGCATCATGACATCGGTGCGGAATCAGTGCCAGTAACGCCACCAGGGCATATCGTCAGACCGCCACGGCTGCTTTAAGAACGGGCTTTTCGGAAAGTTGGCTTCCAAAACGCGGTGTGTGTCGGCGGCAAGCTGGGGCTTGTCCAACTTCTTGTAGGCAAGTTCCAATATGGCGAGCGATTCTTCGACATAGCGCGTATTCTGGTAGCTGCCGATAATTTTTTGGGCGCGGTTGGCGGCGGCGATATATGCGCCGCGTTTCATGTAGTAACGCGCTACCGACATTTCATTGCCGCCCAAAGCATCGACCAGTTTGACCATGCGTGCGGTCGCATCGGCGGCGTATTTGCTGTTAGGGAAGCGTTGGACGAGTTCCGCAAACGCCTGATACGCTTCGCGGTTGGCTTTCGGGTCGCGGTCGGACCAGTCTTGCGAGGCCAGTTTGTTCAAGAAAGACTGATCTTCGTTGAACAGTACCAAACCGCGCAGGTACAGCGCGTAGTCCATATTCGGGTGTTGAGGGTGAAGGCGGCGGAAGCGGTCAATGGCGGCCAGTGCCTTATCCTTCTCATCATCTTTATAGTAGGCGTATGCCGTATCCAGTTGGGATTGCTGGGCATGGCGGCTGGTAGGGAAGCGCGATTCCAAGATTTCGTATAATTTGACAGCTCGCGTATAATTGCTGCTGTTCAGCTCGTCCTGGGCTTCGGCATAGAGTTTTTCCACACTCCAGTCTTGGGTAATCTGGGCATCTTTATCTACCGTACCTTTGGTGGCACAGGCACTCAGTGCCAAACCTAATGAAACCGTTAAAAGAATTTTTTTCATGCAGAATACTTCCTTTGATAATGAATCCGATTATAGCGATGATTCAGACTTTGTGTCAGCCCCGGAAACCGAAAACTGTATTTGTCTGACTGTTCCGCTCGAGCTTGCCGGCGGGCGGTTGGATGCGGTATTGGCAAAACTTCTGCCAGACTATTCGCGCAGCCGGTTGACATCATGGATTAGAGAAGGCGCGGTTATTGTAAACGATAAACCTTCGCAACCCAAAGACAAAATGATAGGCGGTGAGCAAATCCGTGTAACCGTCTGTCCGAGTGAGGAGAATCTGGCATTCATGCCGGAGCCTATGGATTTGGATATTGTTTACGAAGACGATACCGTCATCGTCGTCAACAAACCGGCCGGACTGGTGGTGCATCCGGCGGCGGGCAACTGGACGGGGACGCTGCTCAACGGTCTGTTGGCGCATTGCCCCGAGCTGTCCCAAATTCCGCGCGCGGGCATCGTCCACCGCCTCGACAAGGAAACCAGCGGGCTGATGGTGGTTGCCAAAACCCTGCCGGCGCAAAATTCCCTTGTGCGGCAGCTTCAGGAACGCACGGTCAAACGCATCTACCGTGCCGTCGCCAACGGCATCGTCCCCTTTGACGGTAAAATCGAAACCCAAATCGGACGCGATCCGCACAACCGCCTGAAAATGGCAGTCGTCAAATTCGGCGGCAAACCAGCCGTTACCCACGTCAAAGTGTTGGAACGCTATCTTGCCCACAGCTATATCGAATGTTCGCTCGAGACAGGCAGGACGCACCAAATCCGCGTCCATATGCGCGAGGCCAACCATCCGCTTGCCGCCGACCCGGTTTACGGCAACCTGCGCCATCCGTGCGGCGACACGGTGAAAGAAGCCGTTAAAAGTCTGGGTGCGCGTCAGGCATTGCACGCCTACCGCTTAAGTTTCACTCATCCGGAAAGCGGCGAAACCGTTTCGTTTGAAGCACCGATTCCAAACGACATATATCATTTGTTGTCCGTCCTCCGTCTTGAAGCCGGTTTGGATTCGTCTTTGAGCAATGAAGAGGAATGGCAGGACAAATTCGGCGCGGATGACGACGATGATTGGAACGAAGACGACTACGATGTCGAAGTGGTTTATGTAAGGGAGTGAGGCGGCTTGAAAGGCGGGGCGAACGCAGGCAGCCGAATCGGAGCAGCCGAGCAATCGTCCCCACCGATTTCAAACAAAGGCCGTCTGAAGGGGCAGGGCGGAAACCGCCGGTTTCGTTTGCCCCGTTCAGACGGCATTATGATGAAAGGCGTTTAGGGTTTTTTATGTTTACCGGCTTTAGCTGCCCAATAAGTTGCCAGCAGCGAGCCGGAGATATTGTGCCACACGCTGAACAATGCGCCCGGAACGGCAACGACCGGCGCGGCGGCAAAGTGTGCGGCGGCAAGCGCGGCGGCCAGACCCGAGTTTTGCATACCGACTTCGATGGCCAGCGTTTTTTGTGCATCATAAGGCAGGCCGGTCCATTTAGCGGCAAAGAAGCCGAGCAGGTAGCCGATGCCGTTGTGGAGTACGACAACCGCAAAAATCAGCAGGCCGCTTTCCATAATTTTGCCTTTGCTTGCCCCGACTACCGCGCCGATAATCAGCACGATGGCGGCAACGGAAACCAGCGGTAGCGCATCGGTCAGCTTTTCGGTTTTACTGCCCAAAACCTTATGGACAATCAAACCCAAAACAATGGGGAGCAAAACCATTTTGACGATGGACATCAACATACCGGCCGCTTGGATTTCCAGCATTTCACCGGCAAGCATCAGGAAGATGGCGGGAGTCAGCAATGGGGAAATCAGGGTGGAAACAGACGTAACGGCAACCGACAAAGCCACATTGCCGCGCGCCAGATAGGTCATCACATTGGAAGCCGTACCGCCCGGGCAGCAGCCGACTAAAATCACGCCGACCGCGATTTCGGCAGGCAGGTCCAACAGTTTGGACAGCAGCCAGGCGGTTGCCGGCATAATGGCGAATTGTGCGATTACGCCGATGATGACGGCTTTGGGATGTTTGAACAAAATATCGAAGTCGGAAGGTTTGAGCGTCAAACCCATACCGAACATAATAATGCCCAACAGCCAAGGAATATAAGGTCCCGCCCATTTGAAGGTGTCGGGCGCGAAAAAAGCGGCGGCGGCAAAGAGCGCGGCCCAGAGGGAAAATGTTTTTCCGATAAAGCTGCTGATTTTACTGAGGATATTCATAATAATGCGTTGCATGTTTGTTTTTAAGGGAAGGCAAGCATACACGCCTTAACCTTAATTTGCAAAATGACCGTGCCTAAACAATGCCGTCTGAAAGTGGAGATTGGTTTTCAGACGGCATCGCCCGAGAGGTGTCGGAAACGGACTTTATTCCCATTCCTTTTCGGTTGAAACCCGTCTGTTTATGGCGATAGAATCTAATCGGAGGGTAGTCTCGTTCGGGCAACACGCAGTGCGGTGCTTGATGTGCCATCCCCTGTTGAAACATATAGTGGATTAACAAAAATCAGGACAAGGCGACGAAGCCGCAGACAGTACAAA
>NZ_JAGTUI010000040.1:0-18689 GCF_018224585.1 Neisseria sp. Marseille-Q1983 | reverse complement strand
CACGAACCCGCCAAAGCGGGTTGGCAGAACACCGCCGACCGCAGTAGGAATCCCCGCCCTTTAGGGCGGGGAGGATGTCAAACAAACAAATAAGGAGTTGCTGGGATGGATTTAAAGACTAAATTAACGGACATGATTGAGCTTGTACGTTCAAATCCTGACAATCAGGAACATCGTTTGACATTGATTCAATATCTCTGTCTGAGTGCCAAATGGGAACAGGCCCTAAAGCAAATCGGGCAATACCAAAAACTTTTTCCTGATACTCAAAAGCCCCTGATGCTCTACCTTATTGAAAACATTTCTGCCGAAATGCGTCGCCAGGCAGTCTTGGAAACACAGCAAAAACCCAAAACTCTGGAACAGCACGCAAGTAAACTCGATATTCTTCAAAAACAACTCTCTTTAGTTGCTCATGTTGCAGAGAAAAAAAGCTCTGCCCTCACTACCGACTACGAAGCCTTATCCGACTGTATCGACAGTACGCCGGCACACATCACTTATCTCCTGGCAGATAAATCAGTTGCCGAAACCGACAGCAACTGGATTATGGATGGCGACGTACGTACTGCTTTTGTTTATGAATTCTTCTATCAAGGCCACTACTATTGGCAAACTTGGGACTCTATTGAAAGTATAGCTTTCAAAGCACCAAGCTCGTTGCTCGACATCATCTGGAGGTCGTCTGAAATCAAATTTACCGACGGCGAATGTATCCAATGTACCAGTCCTGCCCGCTATACCGTTTTGCCGGATGCAGAAACCGAATGGTCGGATATGTTGATGAACTGTTCGCAAACAGACTGGATAGAAGTAGCCGAACAGCTCTTTACAGGCATGGGTCAAAAAACCCTGTATACCGACAGCCATGATTTTGGTCTCTTGGATATTCGCAATATCAAATTCGGACAACAGCGTTAAACCTTACCCATCCTCCAACTACCGCAATCAATCATGTCGCAATTCAGAAACCAACTGCTGCCTTCTTTGTTTGACAGACTGACAGATAAAGAGCCGCACAAAAAAAAAGAGGCACGCCCCGATCAGGTCATCAATCTTGACCAATATCGGCAGGCAGTGCTGCGCGATATTCTTTACCTGCTGAATACCTACAACATGCAAGCGGAGGCCATGGAGAAAGATCTGCCTGTCAATGTGCGCTCGTCCACACTAAATTATGGCATTCCGCCTCTGTCGGGAGTGAATTTCTCCGACATAGAATGGCAGGATGTAGAACAAAATATCAAACAAGCCATCATCGATTTCGAACCACGCCTTGAAAGCAAAACCCTGCAAGTTATCGTAAATACCGTAGACGATGATGACGATACTTTACACAACAAACTCATTATTGAAATCAAAGGTTACCTGAAACTCAATCCTTATCCCAAAGAGTTCCTGTTGCGAACCAGTATGGATGTTGAGACAGGATTGTTTGACTTATTAGATGGGGGAAATAGGTCTTGAATAATAAATTATTGTCTTACTACAGTAAAGAACTGACCTTCCTGAAGGAAATGGGCAGGGAATTTGCACAGCAATACCCCAAAATCGCCTCCCGCTTGGCACTGGATACAACCGATATCCCCGACCCTTATGTCGAAAGGCTATTGGAAGGTGTAAGCTTTCTCACTGCACGCACCCAGCTCAAGCTGGATGCGGAATATCCCCGTTTCGTACAAAGAATCTTAGAAGTCGTTTACCCTGACTTCATCAATCAGAAACCGGCGGCAGCTATTGTCAATTTGGAACCTACCGGTCAATACAACGCCGACGTTATCAATCTGCTGGAACGTGGCAGAGTATTACGTTCATTGCCTATCGACGAATTCAAAGTAAGTTGCCCGTTTTCCGTAACCAAAACCACTGAAATCCTACCGTTACGCATAGAAAAAGCCAAATATACCGATTCGCTCGGTTATTTACCAAGCACACTCCCTGCGCTCAAACCATCTTCCGGAAAAAAAGTGCAATCTGCTTTGCGTTTGGACTTCTCGCTCAGCGTACCTGGCGCATGTTCGGAAATGTTGCCGGATGAATTATCTGTGTTTTTAGGTACAGAACTTTCTAAGTCATCTGCACTGCTGTTTTTGCTGGCCTCAGAATGCGTAAGCGTCGTTTACCACAGTTATGAGAATCCCAAACAATGGTATTACCCGTTGTCCTCCAAACCGGAACATCGGGGATTTCGGGAAGATGAAGCCTTATCGTTTAATTTGGACAAATCCGTCAGTGCATTCCGGATTATGCAGGAATACGCGCGTCTGCCGGAAAAATTCCTGTTTATCGCTCAAAAAGATATCAAACAAGCTGTCCGTCAGGCTGAGAGTGACGGACATTTACCCAAAGTACCCGAACATTTGGAAGAAATCGTAAACGATAAGGGCGTCAATAAAAAAATCATTACTTACCGCAAACGCTATTTCAGTCTTTCATTTTTATTCAGCAACAAAATACCTGAATTGACAGAACTGATCGGCGTAGAGGATTTTTCTGTCAATGCGGTGCCGGTGGTGAATCTATTTAGAAAAAAAAGCTCCCGCTTTCCTGTAAATATCCAAGATCAGGAACACCACGTCATCATCGACCGTACGCAGCCTTTGAATTATGAAGTCTACGCCATCGAACAAGTAAAAGGCTTCGACACCAACAACCGTCAAACCGTTGCATTTTCGCCGATGTACAAAGCGCCGGATATGGGACTCTTCCCCGAAGCCCAAACTCAGCATGCTTATTTTTCAGCACGGCGTGCAGACAGAGTTCCATCGGAAAATTCTGTCAAAAATGGCTTCCGTTCTTCCTACTTAGGCAGCGAAGTGTTTTTGTCTCTGGCCGACAATCGGGATTACGCCTTCAATTCCGGCATACAACATCTTTCCGTAGATGCTTGGTGTACCAGCAGGGATTTACCACTGATGATGCCGCGCGACGGAGAGTCTGATTTCCTGATTGAAGGTTTCCTGCCGGTTAACTCTATTAAGCTGATTTCTAAGTTAACACGTCCTCAAGCGGCTATGAGTGAGGATCGAACGCTTTGGTCTTTTTTAAACCAATTAAGCTTGAACTATCTGTCATTATTAAACATCGACCAAGAAGATGCACCCGTCACCTTAAAAGAGCTTTTAATGGTGTTTATTTCTTCCGAAAATGATTTGCTGAAAAAACAGATTGAGTCGATTACACGTGTTGAGACTTCCACCGTGAACAAGGTAGTCCGTCATTACGGAGTTGCGGTGCCTGTTCGAGGCATCAAAATCACGGTTACGCTGGATGAAGCGCAATTGGGCGGTATCCATCCCTTCCTGTTCGGCTCAGTTTTAAACCATTACTTCCAACGTTTGGTGTCGATTAACTCATTCATACAGCTTCAAATTGACACACTCCAACAAGGACATATGGCTACTTGGCCGACTGCTGTTGGAGAGAGGGTAATCGTATGAGCCCAATCAACGCTCAAACAGATTTTAGCGACTCATTGGACGATATGTGGGATGAAAAACTGACTGGCTTTTTAAATAAAATCACCTCCCAGCCCTATAAATACGATTATTTTTCACTCTTGCGCCAGCTTGAATCCGTCAAATTTGTTACTGGCGGAAAATTATTAGGCAAAGCCGTCAGCCCGAAAATGGAAAAAATAAGGATTCGCCAAGAGCCATCACTTATTTTTGCTCCTCGCAACATCCAGTCGGTTGCCCTATCGCCGCGTTATGTGGAAATTTCCATCAACGGATTCGGTTTGTTCGGACCATCAGGTCCCCTGCCTTTGCATTTGACCGAATATGCCTATGAGCGCCAACATCAACACGGCGACCGAGCATGGACCGGTTTTGCCAATATGTTGCAACACCGTTTGGCTGTCTTGTTCTATCGGGCATGGGCCAACGCTCAAAGCATTACTTCTTTAGACAAAAATGCTGAAGACCGTTTTGGGAAATATATCGCCAGCTTTAACGGGCTGGATACACCGACCACACATAATAAAGGCTTAATCCACGAATTTGCCAAACGTTATTTTGCCGGTCTGTTGATGAAGCAAAGTCGTTCGGCAGCCAATCTTCAACAACTGCTCAACCGTTATTTCAAAGTCCCCGTTACCATTCAAACCAATGTCGGGTATTGGGTTGAGGTTGCAGAAGAAAAAACGCAAATCGGAATCATGGGTAACTATACGCTGGGAGATGGCTTGCTGCTGGGTGACAAGCTTTACGATGTTCAAAGTAAATTCCGCATCATCATCGGCCCACTTACCCTACCCGCTTACCGATCATTCTTCAAAGACGGCATCAATACCGCCCGCTTACGAGAGTGGGTAAGACTGTTTGCCACAGATGAATATGAATGGGATATACAGCCTGTTTTAATGCAAAAAGAAGTACCGCTCATGGACTTAGGCGGACAAACACAACTCGGCTTAACAACTTGGCTGGGGAATGTTTCCCGTGATGCCGGAGACTTGATCGTCAGCAACCATTAAACAGCCTTTTCAGACGACCCCTTTGTTAGGAAAAGCTTCTTTCAAACTATTTTTAGACATACTTGGAATAACTTAATTTAAGGACACATCATGTCAAACATCAGCCGCAGCGTATTATTTGGCAAGTTGAATACCACCTTGTATAAAACTCTGGAAAATGCCTACACCTTCTGCCGTCTTCGTGAAAACAGTTACGTTGAGTTGGTTCACTGGCTTCATTCTCTGTTGCAAACCGAGAAAACCGACATCTTCTGTCTGATCAACAGTTTTAATTTAGACGAAGCCAGAGTCCGCAAAGATGTATTGACAGCGGTTGAAAAACTTCCTGCCGGCTCGACTGCTGTCATCGATTTTTCCGAACATATCCAAACCCTTGTCGAGCAAACTTGGACATACAGCTCGCTCAAATTCGGTACCGACAAAATCCGTACTGCTCATATTTTCTACACCATTCTGGAAAATAAAACTTTGCAGAGTATTGTAGCCAATATTTCCTCTGAGTTTCTCAAAATCAAACCAGAAACATTGGCGAACAATATCATCGCTATTACTGCGAACTCTGAAGAAAATCTCGGTGTTACCCAAAACGCCTTATCTTCGGAGCCTAATGCTACCCACAAAGAAAGTGCCTTGGCCAAATACGGCAGCAATCTCACTGAAAAGGCGAAGAATGGCGAAATAGATCCCCTTACCGGTCGCGATGCCGAAATCAGACAAATGATCGACATCCTGATGCGCCGCCGTCAAAACAATCCGATTCTCACAGGTGAAGCCGGAGTCGGTAAGACAGCCGTAGTCGAAGCATTGGCATTGCGTTTGGCTACTGGAGATGTTCCGCCCGGATTGAAAGACGTTCAATTAATCCTGCTGGATATCGGTTTGCTCAAAGCAGGTGCCAGCGTCAGCGGAGAATTTGAATCACGTCTCAGAGCAGTGATGGATGAAGTGGAATCCAGCCCGATTCCCATTGTGCTCTTTATCGACGAAATCCATACCTTGATTGGTGCAGGCGGTGCAGCCGGCACGGGCGATGCAGCCAACCTGCTCAAACCTGCACTGGCCCGAGGCAAACTCCGTACCATCGGCGCAACAACATGGGCAGAGTACAAAAAATACTTTGAAAAAGACCCTGCCTTAACCCGTCGTTTCCAAGTAGTGCAAGTGGATGAGCCGGACGAAAACAAAGCCATCAACATGCTTAGGGCATTGAATGCTTCTTTGGAAAAACACCATAACGTGATTATTCTCGATGAAGCAATTCAGGCAGCCGTAAAGCTTTCCCACCGCTACATCCCTGCACGCCAACTTCCCGATAAAGCTGTCGGCTTGATTGATACTGCCTGCGCGCGAGTTGCAGTCAGCCAGCATGCTGTGCCTGGCAGTATCGAGTTTCTGCGCAAGAAATCCGAAGCATTAAAGCTTGAACAAGAAAATTTGGAACGTGAGAAAAAACTCAGTTTCGATTCTGAAACACGGATAACCAATATCGGTAAAGAACTGACTGAAATCGAAGGTCGCCTGAAAAAATTAGAAGACAGATGGAAATCTGAAACAGACTTAGTTACCGAGCTATTGGATGTGCGCGAACAAATCATGCATGCGGAAGAAGGAACGGCTGAGAAAGAAAGTAAGCAGCTGTACACCCGCCAAAAAGAGCTGGTTAATAAACTGAAAAAACTACAAGGTATTCAGCCGCTGGTTATGCCTTTAGTGGATAGCCGTACCGTTGCCGACGTTGTGGCTGATTGGACAGGTATTCCCGTTGGTAAAATGATGAAAGATGAAGTTAAGGCTGTCTTGCAACTTGCCGACACTCTAAACAAACGCATCATTGGCCAACGTCATGGTTTGGATGCAATCGCCCGTCGTATCCAAACATCACGTGCGAATCTGGATAACCCTAACAAACCTATCGGCGTTTTCTTGTTGGCAGGTCCTTCCGGCGTGGGCAAAACCGAAACGGCATTGGCTTTGGCTGATACATTGTACGGCGGTGAACAAAACGTAATTACCATCAATATGAGTGAATATCAGGAAGCTCATACCGTATCCACCCTGAAAGGCGCGCCTCCGGGCTATGTCGGTTATGGTGAAGGTGGTGTACTGACCGAAGCCGTACGACGCAAACCTTATAGCGTTATCTTGCTTGATGAAGTAGAGAAAGCACATCCGGATGTGCACGAAATCTTCTTCCAAGTATTTGACAAAGGCTGGATGGAAGACGGTGAAGGTCGTTATATCGATTTCAAAAACACCATCATTATCCTGACTACCAATGTAGGGACGGACTTGATTATGGATATGTGTGACGACCCTGAAATGCTGCCTACTCCGGAAGGTTTAACCAAAGCCTTGCGTGTTCCTATGTTGAAAACCTTCCCTGCCGCGCTATTAGGCCGTATGCAAGTGATTCCTTACTATCCGCTATCTGACGATATGCTCTCAAAAATTGTGGAATTGCAATTAGGCCGTATCGTAGATCGAATTAAAAACAACCACGGTATCGACCTGCACTACACGCCTGAAGTGCTAAAACTGATTACTTCGCGCTGCACAGAAGTAGAGTCAGGTGGCCGTATGATTGATGCAATCCTGACCAACACGGTTCTACCGCAAATCAGTCGTGAACTGCTTACCTCTGCAACTCAAGGCAAACAAATTTTAAGCGTAAATATTGATGCAAGTAATCATGACTTTACTTATCAATATAAATATAAACTTCGTAAGAAAAATGCTTTATAATTTTAGATAATATTAACAAAATTTAGTATTTCTAATCAATTAGAACAAACCTATTTATTTCCCTAGTAGTCATATATTGTATGACTGATTTAAATATTTGTTGTCAGAACTAATCAATATTGATGGACTTGAAGGCAATTAAAATGCATAAACAACTAATAAAATATATATCATTCTTAATGATATCCTTAATGGTAAGCTCATGTGCTTCCGACCATAAACCCCCTAAAGAATCTGATGAGAGTGGGGAAGAAATTGATGTACAAATCATAGTTTCTCCTGATGTGAATCCTAATATAGTTGGTCAACCTTCTCCCATCAGGCTGGATTTATATCAGTTGTCTTCTGATGGAGAGTTCAAAAAATCAAACTATTTTGAACTTACCAACAATGCCAAAGAAAATTTAGGTGAGAAGTTAATCCAGCAGAACCAATTCATGCTGCATCCTGATACGGTTACCATATTGCCGATTAAAATGGATTCGCACCTGAAATATCTAGGCGTAGTCGCAAGTTATCGAGATTTGAATAACAGTCAATGGAAATTGGTGTTATTGAAGCAGAAGAAACAATGGTATCAATTTGGTAAACATTATTTCTATGTAAACGTTGGTAAAAATAAATTAACCCAATTATCAAAGTTAGAAATGGAGGATATGTTAAAGAAATATAAAGAGCGGCACCCTGACGATAAAAAAATTAAAGAAAATGGAGAAGTACGCAAATACGGCAGCGACCTTAGTAAGGGCATTTTCCGTGAAGAAAAATAATAACTAAAAAATTAAGGATGAAGGCATGGCAATGGAAGCAAAAGTAGTATGGTCAGAGGGTATCTTTATTACTCCTCAACATTTCCAGCAATTTGAACGTTATCTTGAATCCGGCTTACGCCAATTAACCGTTTCTCAAGGGGGTCATTTTTGGGGATTCTCTTCGCTGGTATTAAATTCAGACAGCCTCAAACGAGGGGTAATTAGTATTAATGAAGCAGAAGGGGTTTTTCCCGATGGCTCTGTATTTTTGTTCTCGCAAAAACAGCTCGAAAATCTGACTCTAAAAGTTCCTGCAAATATTAAAGACACCAAAATCTGCCTAGCTGTTACTCTGCCTTCTTCTGTAAATAATGAGATTTATTTTCCAAATCAGGACTCTTCAGACTCATGTCGCTACAAAGCTTTTAATAAAACTCTAGCAGACACTACAAATACTGAATTAGATGGTCGTCAGGTAACACTGGCAGATCTTAATCCGATGTTAGTTTTAGAAAACGACTTAACCAGCGGACAAACTGCCCTGCCCATTGCTCTCATCCGTTCCAGCTCTGCGGACTTTGAAATCATTCTGGACGAATCATATATTCCACCTTGTCTCGGAAGTCAAAAGCAACAGCATCTAAAGGCTTATATTTCAGAGATCTATGGTTTATTGATGCAAAAAAGCAATAGCTTGGCTAATGCTGTGAATGATCCTAATACCGGCGGCTCTGTTGAAGTTATGGACTTCATGATGCTTCAAACCATTAATCGATATTTGGCATATTTGCATCACGAAAATGAAGGCGCACGACAAACACACCCTGAACAATTATTTATTAATTTATCCAAACTATGCGCTGATTTAATGACCTTCCTGCCTTCTCGCAAAGTAGGTGATATTCCAGTATATGAGCATAATGACCTAGCCTCATGTTTCGGTAAGTTATTTTTCAATTTACGTAAATCATTATCTATCGTGCTTGAACAACGAGCGATTAGGATTCCGCTTGATATGCGTGATGAAGCGACTCGCGTTGCTCAAACACCAGACCAAAGTTTACTGGACAAAGCTTCATTTGTTCTTGCGATTAAAGCCGATATGCCGAACGAAGCATTGCGCCAAAAAATTCCTAGTGTAGTAAAAATAGGTACTGTGGAAAAAGTAAAAGAATTGGTTGCTTACCATCTGCCTGGAATCAGGGTGCACGCTTTATCTGTAGCACCAAGAGAATTGCCATACCACAGCGGTTATGTCTATTTTGAATTGGACAAAAAGCACGAGTTGTGGGACATGTTTGATACTTCATCAGGCATGGCCTTCCATTTAGCCGGTAATTTTCCGAATTTAGATGTTGAATTTTGGGCAATTAAGTCTTTAAGTTAATTTGGTTTAATTTGGAATTTCATTATGGATAACCAGAATAATGCTGCACACAGCATCGCAAATATTTATAACCCTTTGATTGAGGCAGCCAAACCGGTTTTTATCTTAGTCAATGCGATGCGGCAAACTACCAGTCAATTGTCTACCGACAGTTTGATCAACAAATTTTCTATCCTAATCAATAATTTTGAAGAAAATGCTGAAAAAAATGGAGCAAGGTATGATGCTATCCAAGCTGCAAAGTACTGCCTATGTACATTCGTAGATGAATTAGCTGTTCGGGCGGGTTGGGCAGATGAAAGTTGGTCCCAAAACAGCTTGTTGGTATCTTTCTATGACGAAACATGGGGCGGAGAGCGTTTTTTTGAGATTATTCAAAATCTGAAGCAGGATCCGGATAAAAATATTGATTTATTAGAGTTCATGTACTTATGTTTGCAATTTGGCTACAAAGGCAAATATCAAGTATTAAACAGTGGTGAACTCGAAATTGACAAAATCAAAAGAGACTTACTTGCCTTAATTCACAGCAAACGGCCGGATCAAACTGCTGAGCTTTTCAAACACAATCCAATTATTACCAATACCATCCAACGAAAACAGAGACTTACCATTCCTTTATGGGTAGTAGGTGTTTTAGGAGCTGTTGTCTTAGGAATAGGCTACTTTGCTATGCAATGGTCTTTAGGTAATGATTTTGATACCGCCAGTACAAAAGTCAACAATCTCAAACTTCCTCCTGTCACAGCCAAACAGCAAGAAACACAAGGCACCATTCGGTTACGGCCTTTATTGGAAAATGAAATCGCCAGAAAGCTAGTCTCTGTAGAAGACTTCCAAGATAGAAGTACGGTTACTATTTTGGGTGATGGTCTTTTTGAGTCTGGTTCTGCGCAAATCCAAGACCAATATTACCCTGTTTTGGCTAGAGTCAGCCAAGCTCTAGACAGCGTAGAAGGGCAAATCGTAGTTACCGGATATACTGACGATAAACCTATTCAAAGCTTGAACTTCCCATCTAACTGGCATCTCTCTCAGGCTCGGGCTGATGCAGTAAAAGAAATTTTATTGAATTACATCAAAAATGGTGGAACACGTATTCGTTCTGAAGGACGTGGCTCAACCGATCCTGTTGCTCCAAATGATACTTTGGAAAATAGAGCTAAAAACCGAAGAGTTGAGATAACCCTATTCACAACGGGAACAGGTCCTAAACTGGGTAGTGCAGTGGAAGTAAAAACCAATTCTTCAACTACTCAGCCAAGCAGCGATGTGAGTACACATCAATAATCTGAAATTGGATTGATACGGAAAAACAAATATGAAAAAAATTCTTTATTTTCTAGGCTCCCGTTCTTTATGGGTAATGCTGGGTATCGCCGGTCTGATTATATTGGTATGGTTTATCGGTCCACTGATTTCCATAGGTAAAATCCGTCCTTTAGCAAGCAAGGTTATTCGCCTTGCTGTATGTGCCGCTATTGTCGGTATTTGGTTAGCTAAAGCTATATTTCGCCAATATCGTGAATCACGCCGAAACGCTGCCTTACTGAAGGAAATTCGTGCAGCGCAAGAACCCATCTTAAAAAATGCAAGCGATGTCAGCTCAATGAGCCGTCAGTTTGCTGAAATGGATAAAGTACTGAAAAACGCCAAATTCTCCAAATCTAAAAATAGTTTATTAGCGAGATTGGAAGAAGGTCAGTACCTTTATCAAATGCCGTGGTATGTTGTTTTAGGTGCAGCCGGCTCCGGTAAAACAACGGCGTTAAAACGTTCCGGTCTCAACTTCCCCCTAGAAAGCACTTTAGGAACATCTGTAAGTGGCTTGGCAGGAACGCGTGATTGCGATTGGTTTTTATCGGATGAAATTGTACTTCTCGATACTGCGGGCAGATTGTCGTTACATGACAACCACAGTAATAAAGACTCCAGCGACTGGGAAGAATTTGTATCCCTTCTGAAGCGTTACCGTCCCAAACAACCTATTAACGGTGTATTGGTTACCGTAGGAGTAGATGACCTTTTGGGAGGTAAAACCAATATCCCCGAAATTTCTGCAGAGCTTCGCAAAAGAATCCATGAGATGCATACTAAATTAGGTATACATTTCCCCGTTTATCTCATGATAACCAAACTGGATTTACTGCATGGTTTTGACAAATTCTTTGATCATCTGACTGAAGAACAAAGAAATCAATATCTGGGAATTTCTCTTTCTGATACGGAAGGGACGGAAACTCCTATTGCCACTGCTTCCAACGCTTTATCGGAAGTTGTAGATAAATTGCGCTCCTCTATGTTGGGCACTATTCACCAATTGGAATCTTCTGAAGATAAAGCCGCAGCTTTTGCTTTTCCTGAAGAATTTGAACGTCTTAATCAGGCGGTACTTTCTCTATTCAAAGAGTTATCTAAATCTTCGAAATTTGAGCAACCTATTTCATGGAGAGGTGTTTATTTTTCAAGCGGCACCCAAACAGGGCAACATTTCAATCCTATCTTGGATGGCTTGCAAAATGATTTCCAATTATCGAAAAAATACTTGGATTCGGATCGAACCAAAACTCAAAACAACGAGCGAAGTTTTTTCCTGAACAGACTTTTTTCTGACGTTATCCTAAGTGAAGCAAACTTGGCAGGAGAAAATAAATCATGGTTTGTTAAAAAACAAATGCTCTATTGGTTAGGCATTGGAGCTATTGTTGCCATAATTGCCGCTTGCTTGGCCATGATGCTAAACAGTTACTCAAATAATCGCTCATATCTTGAGCAAGTTGGCGATAAAGCAACCAAATTAAGCCAAGAAGCGAAAAAATACACTGAAGCTCCCAATCTACTCGAAGCGGTAACATTTGCAGAACATGTCAAAGATACGACCGGCAGTAAAGAGATTCTGAATCTCTCTTCCCCTCCTCTTAGCTATCGCATAGGGCTTTACCAAGGCAGGCAAATGAAAGACGTTGGAGAATCTGCCTACCGCAGAATCCTTCAAGACAACGTGATGCCTTTAATCAGCTTTAAATTAGATGAACTTCTGCGTACAACCAGCGGCTCAGTCGGAGTTAATGGCTACAATGCTTTAAAAGCTTATCTGATGATGTATGACAAAGAACATTTTGATGCCGCTTTTATGCAAAACTGGCTGATGACTAATTTATCTAAAGCAGAATCTTCAGGCATGAGCAACCAACAGAAAAAATCTGTTGAAAAAGCTTTACACCAGATTCTTTCCAAGCAAAGCATTACTCCTAGCGCACCCTATGATGAAGCATTGGTTGAACGTCGTAGGCAAGAAATTGCCCAAAGAGATATTGCAACTATGGTGCTGGAGGATACCATCAATACTGTTACTCTCTCAGGCCAAGAAGGAATCACACCTGTTTCTCTTTCAAGTATGGGCGGTGTGCAAAGCCACTTATTGTTCCGTCGTAAAACCGGCGGAGCTTTAAAAGAGCCTATTGACTTCATTTATACCAAAGAAGCCTACATTACCAAAGTATTACCTGCTATGGTTAAATCGGCAGAACAATTTTTTAATGAAGATAACTGGGTATTGGGTAGCTATGCCTCACAAAGCCAAAGTAAAGCTACTGTTCTTTCTGATGCTCAAAAGCTTTATTTCAACAATTACATCAAGGCATGGAATAACTATTTGTCTGATTTGTCATTGGTTGTACCTAAATCATCTCGAGAAAGTATTCAGATTGCCAAACTTTTGTCAGAGAAAAATTCGCCCTTGGTTAACATTATCAAAGGTATCAGTGACAACACGACGCTTACCATTGATAAAAAGATAACCGATAAAGCAGACAGTAAAATTGCCGACTGGTTAAATAGAGCAGGTCTGTCAAAGCTTTTAGACACTGAAGGAGAGGCCAATGAGAAAGATGAATTGGCTGCTTTGAAACTGGCCACTCCTGTTGATGATGCTTTTGCAGATTTTCATAGCTTAACTGAAACCACAAACGATCAACCTCCGGCTATTAACAGCGTTACTGAAGCCATTAATGATCTGTACGTTTATTTGGTTGCTGTTAATGTTGCAGTTGAAAAAGGCGTAGATTTACCTCCTGATGATCCGTTTGTGAAATACAAAGCTGAAGTAAACCGGCTTCCTATGCCTTTCCGCCCAATGTTAGACAGTTTTTCTGAGATTATTTTGAACAACACTGACAAGATTGTCGATGAAAAACTTATGTCCACCTTGGAAAAACAGTTGGCAACCGTAACAAACAGTTGCCAAGAAATACATCAACAGGGTTACCCTTTTGATAGAGGATCTGAGACCAATGTTGCCTTGGAAAGCTTTAGCAATATATTTGGTCCAAACGGCATGTACAGCAAGTTTACCAATTTGTCAGGGGAGGCCGCCATATTGGCGCGTTCAGAAAAACTGGAAACATTAGCGGCCAAAAACAGCGCATTTAAAGAGCGTTTTTCCAAACTGAACGACATTGCAACAATCCGACAAGGATATTTCGACAAAGGATCTGAAACGCCTACTTTTGGCTTTACAATCAAGGTATTGCTCCTTGATCCCAGCCTGGAAAGTGTGAATGTTTCTTATGCTGGGAAAAGCTATGTATACAGTCATGGCCCAGTCAATCCTGCAACCTTTACCTGGCCCTCAAAAGAAGAAAATGCCTTGGCAAGAATCGATGTTTCCTCTCCGCAAATCAATAGTGCGGGTATCAGCTCAACCGGACCATGGTCAATATTCCGTCTGATTGAAAAAGGAAAAATCATTCGTCAAACAGGAAACAATACCGTTGTCGAATACAACATCCAAGGCAAAAACGTTATGCTTGAATTTACTACTTCTACAGCCTTCAACCCCTTTAATTTAAATAAATTAAGGAATTTTCAGTGCATTTGAAGGTCGTAGTGCGAATGTAAGCAGGTCGTCTGAAATCACATATTCCAACAAGTTTCTGCCACAGCCCTGTGTGTGATTGAAAAATAGAAAGTCTGACATTGAAGCGAAATTGGTTTTTAATGTAAACAAGGAATTTCCCGAAATGAATAGAACAGTTGTTGCTCATACACCTTTGGGATCACAACTATTATTCAAAAAAATGCTTGGAACAGAATTTGTTTCAAACCTTTTTGAATTTAATATCACTTTAATTTCCAAAGATTCCAATTTACAAGGCAAAGATATTATCGGACAACCAATAACATTGGAAATTGATACAGAAGCAGGCAGTCCGCGTTATTTGAACGGTTTGGTGACTGACTTCGGCTATATCGGCGAAGATGAAGACGAAGAAGACTATCATGCCTACACCTGCACAGCTCGTCCGTTTATGTGGTATCTCACCCAAAATACCGACAGCAGAGTATTTGTCGATAAATCCGTTCTGGATATTGCCAATGAAGTCTTATCTCCCTTCGGATTCCCCTTTCAGGTTAAATGCCAAAAAAGCTACCGTACAAGGGGCTTTTGTGTTCAATATCAGGAAAACAGTTTTGACTTCCTGAGCCGCCTATTTGAACAGGAAGGCATCTACTATTACTTTACCCACAGCAACGGTTCGCACGAGCTGGTTATTGCTGATGATGTCGGTATTCTGGAAGCCATCTCTTCTCCTAACATTCCTTACCATTCCAAAAATACTGCACCCGGAGCACCCAACATCGCCTATATCGATGTTTGGGAGGAACGTGATGCCCTGAAATCCAGCCAGTTCGTGACTCAGGAATACAATTATAAAAACGCCAAAGTCCCGATGAAATCTTCTGACTCGGTTCACGATTTCAGTTCTGTCCCGATGGAGCATTATGATTTTTATACCGGCTTTAGCGATGTTTCCGAAGCGCAAAATTACAGTCAGGTACGCAGTGAAGATTTGAAAAGCCAAACTAAGATCATTACCGGTTCAGGTACTGCATTGACGGTGGCTCCGGGTTATACGTTTACCCTAAGTAAGCACCCGCATTCATCATCAAATACCGAATACACCATTCTGAAAGCAGATTATGATTTTGAAGAAGCCGGCTATACTACCGGCGATCGTATCGGCAAATTCAGAATTTCATTCCGCGTATTGCCCAAATCCTACCCATACCGCCCTCCCCTTAAAACGCCAAAACCCAAAGTTTTGGGCACACAAGCGGCGACGGTAACGGGTCCTGCCGGAGAAGAGGTTTATACCAACGAGTATGGCGATATTAAAGTGCAATTCCATTGGGACCGCTACGGTAAAATGGATGAAAACAGCTCCAACTGGGTTCGGGTAACGCAAGGTTCTGCCGGTGCGGGATACGGTTCTATCAACACCCCGCGTATCGGTGAAGAAGTGCTGGTCGACTTCATCAACGGCGATGCCGACCGACCGATTGTATTGGGTCGTCTGTACAACAGCGCAATGTCGCCACCATGGGGCTTTCCTGCCGCGGCCAAACAGTCCGGTATCAAAAGTAAAAGTTTTAATTCACCACTGGCCAACTTCAATGAACTGATGTTCAACGATACTGCCGGTTCCGAGATGGTCAATTTCCAAGCGCAAAAAGACCTGACCTCACTGGTTAAAAATAACGAAACCCGCAACGTTAACAACGACCGTACCACCACAATCGGTAACAACGAAACCGTTACAGTAGTAGGCGATCGGGCGAAAACCGTCCAAAAAAACGAAACGGCTTCAATTACCCAAAACCGCACAAAATCGGTGGGTCAAAACGAGACCTCCAGCATTACCAAAAACCAAAGCATTAGTGTAGGAGACAATCAAAGTACCAGCGTAGGTAAAGACCAAAGCGTCAACGTGGGTAAAAATCGCAGCCGTTCTGTCGGTTTGAACGAGAAAGTAGGCATAGGACAGAGCCAAGCGTTGACTATCGGACAGGATCAGAACGTTGCTGTCGGCAAAAACCAAGCTCTGACCGTCGGTGCCAACCGCAACAAGACCGTTGTAGCCAACGAAGTCAGCAGTATCGGCGGCAACAGACAGGAAACCGTCAGCCTGAATGGCATGAACAATGTCGGTATCGGACAGATGACCAACATCGGTGCAGGCTATATGTTGAACGTCGGTGCAGGCTGGATGACCAATGTTGTCGGCGCAGAAATGCATAGCGTCGGTTTGGTGATGGGTCTCAACGCCGGTATGAACATCGGTCTCAACGCCGGTCGAAACATCACCCTGTCCGCAGGCAAGAAAATTACCATACAAGTCGGTAATTCTATGATTTTGATTGATAAAAACAAAATCAGCATCGTCAGTAAATCGATCAAGATCGTCGGTACGAAGGAAGTGGATATCGATGGCAAAAAAGTCGATATCAACTAGAGAAGATGCGCCATGTTTGAGTTGCAGAACTTTACCTGCTTTCATACGCAGCAGTTTAAAAACATCGACCAAACAGATCGGGCTTATGATGTAGTCGTTGCCAAAGTCAGCTACGAGTTTGAAATTGACCCGGAAACAGGAAAAACGGAGTTTGCGTTTGCCCGTACGCAAACGCCGCTCACGTTTGCCGATACCTATTACGGCGATCCTTCGCAAACCTCGACTCAGTTTGAAAGCGACTTCAGCCTCTACAAACCCAAAACCGACTTGGTCGTCAATGCAACTGCCTACGCACCCGACGATGTTCCCTCTCGGCAATTTGCCGTATCCGTAAGTATCGGCGATTACCAAAAAAGCCTGGCGCTTACTGGAGAGCGTTACTGGGTGCGGGAGGCGGCAGGATGGTCTTTGAGCGAACCCGACCCCATCCTTTCCCTACCTATCCGCTATGAGTTTGCCTTTGGCGGCAGCGCAGTCGAAGACGACCACACAGGCTATCAGCAGAACGCCATCGGTATCGGCTACTATCCGAAGGCCGAACTCAAAAAAAACGGGTTCAAGCGGACGCTGAAAGCTCATCAAATCTACGACCCTGCACACCCGGTGCGCGATCCGTCCGATAAGGCCGAGCCCGAAGGCTTCGGCTTTATACCCCGTTATTTCGCACTGCGTGCCCAACATACCGGTACTGCCGATGAGCAATGGATAGCCAACCGCGCTCCGCTACTGCCTGAAGATTTTTCTATGGCCTATTGGAACGGCGCCCATCCCTCGCTGCAACTTCCCCATCTGAAACCTAACCATATTTACGAACTGACCTTTACCGGCATGGTGCATTCCTTCCAAGCCCCCAACCAACGCTTTACCGTTGATTTGCCAGTAGAAACGGTGTTCGTCCACGCCCATACGGCAACTAACTCGTCATTGTGCAAAGATATGGTATTGGACACCATACTTGTCGATGTGGAACAACGCCGCATTGATTGCAGCTACCGCACATCTTTTCCGGAGGAACTGGAAATTGCGGCATGCCAGCTCAGATTCATCGCCCGACACGAACGAGCAGATCAAATCGCGGCCGCTCAAGACTGTCGGGATTCTCAGGATGAATTTATCCCAATCCCGCCATCTTTGGCAGCACACATATAAACCACGCATAGGTTGTCTGAAACTCCAAACCCTCATTCGCCCAGCTTTCAGACGACCCCATCCCCAACAGGAGCAAGCCGCCATGGCCGTCAATAAAATCGCCCGTAAAAGCAGTGACTTCAGGGTCGTCTTTACCGTCCCCGATTTCTGCTGGCCGCCCCCTCCCGCTCCACCGGCCGCACCCCCTATCCCCTTCCCGCTCTTCGCCGACTTGGGCGGCGCTAAAACCGTCGCCAAAGACGTACGCCTCAACCGCAAGCCCGCCTTCGTCTTCAATGCCAGTAAAACCAACCGCACTACCGGTGACGAACCCGCCATACCCGGCCGCAAAGGGGTGTTGTCGCGTACCGCCACCAAACCTGCCTGGCCGATGATGCACTCTTCTTCGGTTAAAATCCGCAAGCGCCACATCATCCGTGCCGGCGATATGTTCCACATGAACAACAAGTTCAAGAAGAAACTGCCGCCCAAACCCTGTATTTCCTGTAAAGCCGCCGCCGCTGTCGGCCGCCCGGTCAATCCGATACACGGGCTGAAGTTTTTGGAGGGTGAAACCGACTTTGCTTTTGAAGGCATCCTGCCGCTGGTCTGGAGCCGCAGCTATTATTCCGACCAAGACGGTACCGGCTGGCTCGGCGAGGGCTGGAGCGTGCCGGGCTGCCAACGCATCATCCGCGATGCGGCGGGATTGGCCTATATCGACGATCAGGGCCGTTTGTTCCCGCTGCCGGAAGTCGATGAAGACGATGAAGAGCCGGTATTGTTCGAGAGCGAACAGATCTGGTTCAGTAAAAATCCGGACGGCCATTATGTCATTGCGTCGCTGGACGGTTCGATAGCGCTGCGCTTTGCGCCTTTGGCGGTGGCGGAAGACGGTTCGGACGAGG
>NZ_JAGTUI010000003.1:61485-79589 GCF_018224585.1 Neisseria sp. Marseille-Q1983 | reverse complement strand
TTTGTACTGTCTGCGGCTTCGTCGCCTTGTCCTGATTTTTGTTAATCCACTATAAGAATGCACACGCCCGTCATTCCCGCGCAGGCGGGAATCCAGACCTTTCAGTTTCTGTAATGATTGAAAATAACGGCAAGCCCGACCTTCCGGATTCCCGCCTGCGCGGGAATGACGGGCGTGTATATTTTTGATTTCAATCTGCTGTAAAAATGCCGTCTGAAATGCAAACAGCGTTTCAGACGGCATTGTTTGTTTCTTATTGCGCTTCGGCTTTCGGGGTGGAAATCAGAAAGTGTTCGCGGTAGTGGCGCATTTCTTCGATGCTCTCCAAAATGTCGTCCAATGCCTTGTGCGAACCGCGTTTGACGACGCTTTTGGCAACGGGCGGATTCCAGCGTTTGGCGAGTTCTTTCAGCGTGGAAACATCGAGGTTGCGGTAGTGGAAGTAGTTTTCCAGTTTCGGCATATATTTGACCATAAAACGCCGGTCTTGGTGGATGGAATTGCCGCACATCGGTGTGGCGCGTTCGGGTATCCATTCCGACATAAAGTCCAGCAGTTTCTGTTCGACTTCGGCTTCGGTATGCGACGATTCGCGTACGCGTTGTGTCAGCCCCGTCCTGCCGTGTGTGGCGGTGTTCCACTCGTCCATATTGTCGAGCAGCTCGTCGTTTTGGTGGATGGCATAGACTTCGGATTGCGCCAATACATTCAAATCCGAGTCGGTAATAATCATCGCGACTTCGATAATGCGGTCGGTTTCGGGATTCAGCCCCGTCATTTCCATATCGAGCCAGCAGAGGTTGTTTTTGTCCTGCATGATGTTTCCTTTGCTTGTCAGCGTTTTGTCCCGCTCAATCGCGCCCATCCTTCTTCGGTTTCCGCAGGATCGAGATCGAACCATTGGCTGTAAATGCCGCTGAGTTCTTCGATTTGTTCGTCCAACAAACCGGATAACACGATGCGGCCGCCTTGTTTGGTGCGGGCGGCGAGCATTTCGCCGAGCATACGTAAAGGGTTGGCGAGGATGTTGGCGACAACTACGTCGAATTGCCCTTGAGGCAGGCCGTCGGGCAGGAAGAATTGTGCATCGACGTTGTTTTGTTCGGCGTTGTCCTTGCTGGCACGGATGGCCTGTTCGTCAATATCGACGCCGACGGCAGAACCTGCACCGAGTTTGAGGGCTGCGATGGTCAGGATACCTGAACCGCAGCCGTAGTCGAGGACGCTTTCGCCGTTTTTGAGTTGTGTATCCAACCATTTGAGGCAGAGGCGCGTGGTCGGGTGGCTGCCGGTTCCGAAGGCTAGTCCGGGATCGAGGCGTAGGTTGACGGCAGTGCCTTCGGGGGCTTCGTGCCAAGAGGGGGTAATCCACAGGCGTTCGGAAATTTGGATGGGGTCGAATTGCGATTGGGTCAGGCGTACCCAGTCTTGGTCTTCGAGGGTTTCACCGGTGTATGCCAAGTCTTTTAATCCGTATTCTTGTGCGGCGGTTTGAATGATGGCGGCGGCTTCGTCGTGTTCGCCGAACAGGGCGATGACTTTGCTCTGCTGCCAGATTTGTTCGGTCGGCATACCGGGTTCGCCAAAGATGGCTTGTTCGTTTTCGGTGCCTGCATAGGCATCTTCGATGGCGGCGGAGAGTGCGCCGTGTTCCATCAGGGTGTCGGCGAGGCGTTCGGCGACGGCATCGTTGACGTTGATGGTGATTTGTTGGTAAGGCATAGAGGGCTTTCTTAACAGACCTTCGGAATAGGGTCGTACTGTATAAGGGGATGGGTGTGTAACGGAAATGCCGTCTGAAAACGGACAAACTGTTTCAGACGGCATATCGGGGACGGCTTATTTGTCCTGTTTGGCTTTGCGATCTTCCAGCCAGTGTTCCAAATAGTGGATGCTGACGCCGCCTTTTTGGAAACCTGGGTCGTTGAACAAGTCGCGGTGCAGCGGCGTATTGGTTTTGATGCCGGTAATCGCCAGCTCGGCAAGGGCTACGCGCATTTTGGCCATGGCTTGGTCGCGGTCTTTACCGACGACGCAGACTTTGCCGATCAGGCTGTCGTAGTAAGGAGGGATGCGGTAGCCTTGGTAAATATGGCTGTCGACGCGGATACCGAAGCCGCCGGGCAGATGGCAGCTTTCAATCAGACCCGGGCTTGGGATGAAGTTGTACGGATCTTCGGCGTTGATACGGCACTCAAACGCGTGGCCTTCGACTTGAATATCCTTTTGTTTGTATTGCAACGGCAGGCCGGCCGCAATGCGCAATTGCTCTTGTACGATGTCCACGCCGGTGATGAGTTCGGTAACCGGATGCTCGACCTGAACGCGCGTGTTCATCTCGATAAAGAAAAATTCGCCGTCTTCGTATAAAAACTCAAACGTGCCCGCACCTCGGTAGCCGATGCGTTTGCAGGCGTCGGCACAGGCTTTGCCGATTTTGGCGCGTTCTTTTTCAGTGATGAACGGAGCTGGTGCTTCCTCGATGACTTTTTGGTGGCGGCGCTGCATGGAGCAGTCGCGCTCGGCAAGGTAGATGGCGTTGCCGTGTTCGTCGGCAATCACTTGGATTTCGACGTGGCGCGGACGTTGCAAATAGCGTTCCATGTAAACCATCGGGTTGCCGAATGCCGCGCCTGCTTCGGCTTTGGTCATTTCGACAGACTGGAGGAGGTCTTCTTTTTTCTCGACGACGCGCATACCGCGGCCGCCGCCGCCGCCCGATGCTTTGATAATCACGGGATAACCGACTTTGTCGGCGATTTTGAGGATTTCGGCATCATCGTTGGGCAGCGCGCCGTCAGAACCGGGGACGCAGGGCACGCCTGCCGCTATCATCGCGTGTTTGGCGGAGACTTTGTCGCCCATCAGGCGGATGGTGTCGGGTTTCGGGCCGATAAAGGTAAAGCCGGACTGCTCGACCTGTTCGGCGAAATCGGCGTTTTCGGCAAGGAAACCGTAGCCCGGGTGGACAGCGTCCGCGCAGGTTACTTCGGCGGCGGCGATAATGGCGGGGACGTTGAGGTAGCTTTGCGCGGAAGCGGCAGGGCCGATGCACACGGATTCGTCGGCGAGTTTGACGTGCAGGCTGTCTTTGTCGGCCTCGGAATGCACGGCGACGGTGGCAATACCCATTTCGCGGCAGGCACGGAGTACGCGCAATGCGATTTCGCCTCGGTTGGCGATTAAAACTTTTTTCAGCATGATGACTGTTCCTGTGGTTCCGGCAACCCGTCCGTAAAAAAAAAGGTGCGAGAACGCCGAAGGGGGAAAGCATTTCAGACGGCATCGGGAATCTATGCCGTCTGAAAACAGGATTATCCGATGATGAAGAGCGGTTCGCCGAATTCGACGGGCGTACCGTTTTCGACCAGAATTTCTTTGACCGTGCCGGATTTTTCGGCTTCGATTTCGTTCATCAGCTTCATCGCTTCGATGATGCACAGCGTGTCGCCGGCTTTAACCTGTTGGCCGACTTCGACAAAAGGCGCGGCATTCGGGCCGGGTGCGCGGTAGAACGTGCCGACCATAGGTGATTTTTGCGCGTCGGACAAATCGCGGGCGGCAGGTGCGGCGGCGGGCGCGGATGCCGCAACGGGTGCGGCGGCAGGCGTTACGGCCGGCGCGGCGGCAGGTACGGGCGCGGCGGCGATGGTTCGGGTGATGCGGACTTTTTCCTCGCCTTCGGTTACTTCGATTTCGGCGATACCCGATTCTTCAACCAAATCAATCAGTTTTTTTAATTTGCGCAAATCCATTTCTGTTCCTTTAAAGGCTGCCGGTGTTTCGGCGGGTTGTTGCGTTGGTTTTTCAGAAAACAGCCGGTTTGCGGCAACGGCGCAAACCGGGCGGAATGGTGTTCGGATACGGTTTTCCTGTGGTGGAAAACGACCGTGAGAATGTGTTTATTTTCCCGAAGTTGTCGGTAAATGTCCAGTAAAATATCAAAAAACGGCGGTTTTTGGGGGAAATGTGCAGGAAGTTTGATTTTGCGCACAAGATGTTCCAGGTTAAGAGTGTTTATTCTAATCTGTTGGTTTTTCGGACAAAGATGCCGTCTGAAAAAGGGCTAAAGTGCGTATAATGGCGGCTTGCCCGAACGAGAGTGTAAAAATGGATATTTCAGATTTTGATTTTACCCTGCCCGAAAAGCTGATTGCCCAGCATCCGCCCGAAGTGCGCGGCAGCAGCCGCCTTTTGGTTGCGTTGCCCGATATGCCGCTGCAAGACCGGGTGTTCGGCGATTTGCCGGATTATGTCGAGGCGGGCGACGTTTTGGTGTTCAACAACACCAAAGTCATGAAGGCGCGGCTGTTTGGGCAGAAAGACAGCGGCGGCAGGATCGAAGCCCTGATCGAGCGTGTTTTAGACAGTCATACCGCACTGGCGCACATCCGTTCGTCCAAATCGCCCAGACCCGGTATGGGGCTGGTGTTTGAAGGCGGTATCCGCGCCGTGATGGTCGGGCGTGAGGGCGAACTGTTCTGCCTGCGTTTTGAAGGCGGTCAAACCGTTTACGAACTTTTGGAACAGAACGGCCATTTGCCTCTGCCGCCTTATATCGAACGCGCCGCCGATGCGGATGACGACAGCCGTTATCAAACCGTTTATGCCAAATATCAGGGTGCGGTCGCCGCGCCGACGGCGGGTCTGCATTTTACGGAAGAACTTTTGCGCCGCCTGAAAGACAAAGGCGCAGTAACCGCAGAAGTAACCCTGCACGTCGGTGCGGGGACATTCCAACCCGTGCGTGTGGAAAAAATCGAAGAACACAAAATGCACAGCGAATGGTTTGAAGTGCCGTCTGAAACCGCCGCCGCCGTTGAGGCGGCAAAAGCCCGGGGGAACAAAGTCTGGGCGGTCGGCACGACTTCCATGCGCGCCCTCGAATCTGCCGCGCGTGCGACGGGTCGTCTGAAAGCGGGGCAGGGCGACACCGATATTTTCATCACGCCGGGCTACCGTTTTAATGTTGCCGACAGGCTGGTTACCAATTTCCATCTGCCGAAATCGACGCTGCTGATGCTTGTCAGCGCGTTTTCGGGTATGGGTCATATCCGCGCCGCGTATCGTTATGCGGTCGAACGCGAATACCGTTTCTTCAGCTACGGCGATGCGATGGTTTTGGGGCGGAACGAAGGGGTGGTACGTTAGAACAGCCTCAAGTCTATTGGGGGAAGACAAGTGCCGTCTGAACGGATGTTCGGACGGCATTCTTTTGTTGATTTGAATGAAAGGAACTGTATGACATATAGTGGATTAAATTTAAATCAGGACAAGGCAACGAAGCCGTAGACAGTACAAATAGTACGGCAAGGCGAGGCAACGCTGTACTGGTTTTTGTTAATCCACTATAGATTCAGGCGCGAGAGGCGAGAAACTCAGTCATTGTTGATGACGCGCAATACGTTAAAATTCATTCCGTTTTGGTCGTATAAACATATTACATACGCCATTTTTTTGTATTCAAGGCTGCCTGAAAACAGTGGGCAAGAATATCTAACCCAACGAAAAGCTGAAAAAGCAACAAAAAATAATCTGCACCTTAGTCGGTTGGTTAGTCCAACCTTAGGGGTGCAGACCATTCAATCTTTCAGGCTGCCTTTGTTTGTTTATAAGATAAATTTTTAGCCGAACACTTTTTCCAAGTGTGCCTGATAATCTGCCAAGTATTTTTCCACTTGTGGATTTTTAACCACATCGTTACATAAGAATGTCGGCAGGCGGGTCATACCCAAAAACTCGTTGGCTTTGTGGAAGTGCATATACAAAACATCAACGCCTTTGCCTTCAAAGAAATCGCCTTCGCGGGTAAACGCCTCAATCGGCGCATTCCAAGTCAGTGAAAGCATATGTTTTTTGCCTTGCAACAAGCCGCCTGTGCCGTAGCCCTCAGTCGGATTGACGCTGTGTCTGCCGTCGCTTTGGTAGAGTTTGCCGTGTCCAGCGGTTAATACTTCGTCTATGTATTTTTTCACTGTCCAAGGCTCGTGCATCCACCAGCCCGGCATCTGCCAAATCACAGCATCCATCCAAACGAATTTTTCGATTTCTGCCTCAACATCATAGCCGGCATCAATCACGGTTTCTTGAACATTGTGTCCGAGCGCGGTCAAAACTTCTTTCGCTTTTTTGTGAAGCGTGCGGTTTAACCCGCCGTGAGAATGTCCGAACGCTTTGCCGCCGTCTAATAATAAAATATTCATTTGTTACCTCGTTTGTGAATTGATGAATGTATTGTGCCGTTTTACTTTATAATTTAAAAGTGCAAAAATAAGAAAACACTTTTGCGTCAAATGAAATAATCAGATGTTCCAACACACGGGATGGCACATAAAGCACCGCCCTGTGTGCCGTCCTGATTCGGAAGGGGTTACACCCCTCCCAAATAAAGTCTGATCCTGCCGCCCTAAAGGGCGGGGTTCCAACCGAAAAGGAAACACGATGAAAACCAATTCAGAAGAACTGACCGTATTTGTTCAAGTGGTGGAAAGCGGCAGCTTCAGCCGTGCGGCGGAGCAGTTGGCGATGGCAAATTCTGCCGTAAGCCGCATCGTCAAACGGCTGGAGGAAAAGTTGGGTGTGAACCTGCTCAACCGCACCACGCGGCAACTCAGTCTGACGGAAGAAGGCGCGCAATATTTCCGCCGCGCGCAGAGAATCCTGCAAGAAATGGCAGCGGCGGAAACCGAAATGCTGGCAGTGCACGAAATACCGCAAGGCGTGTTGCGCGTGGATTCCGCGATGCCGATGGTGCTGCATCTGCTGGCGCCGCTGGCAACAAAATTCAACGAACGCTATCCGCATATCCGACTTTCGCTCGTTTCTTCCGAAGGCTATATCAATCTGATTGAACGCAAAGTCGATATTGCCTTACGGGCCGGAGAATTGGACGATTCCGGGCTGCGTGCACGCCATCTGTTTGACAGCCGCTTCCGCGTAATCGCCAGTCCTGAATACCTGGCAAAACACGGCACGCCGCAATCTACAGAAGAGCTTGCCGGCCACCAATGTTTAGGCTTCACCGAACCCGGTTCTCTAAATACATGGGCGGTTTTAGATGCGCAGGGAAATCCCTATAAGATTTCACCGCACTTTACCGCCAGCAGCGGTGAAATCTTACGCTCGTTGTGCCTTTCAGGTTGCGGTATTGCTTGCTTATCAGATTTTTTGGTTGACAACGACATCGCTGAAGGAAAGTTAATTCCCCTGCTCGCCGAACAAACCTCCGATAAAACACACCCCTTTAATGCTGTTTATTACAGCGATAAAGCCGTCAATCTCCGCTTACGCGTATTTTTGGATTTTTTAGTGGAGGAACTGGGAAACAATCTCTGTGGATAATTCTATAAAAACCTGTCATAAAATTGTTTTTACTCACTTAATAACTTTGAGAAAAAATAAATAAGATGATGTATAGCCGCGGCAATGGCAGTCTATATGGGGAGCGTGATAGGGCTGTTCCTTATGTACGGCTTGTGTGTGGCAACATCGGCTTTCCAAATGACAAAATGCCGTCTGAAACCGCAAAACGGCTTCAGACGGCATTTTCAACCTGATTCAGGCATCAGTTGCGGTTTTTCAAACGCCCGTGCAGTTCTTGAACGCTGTACACGCCCAAGTGGTCGCGGCTTTTCGCGCCTTCGCTCATCGCTTCGCCGCCGGCGGTGGTGGTGTATTGCGGCACGCGTTGCTGCAATGCGCTTTGGCGGATGATGTGGCTGTCGGACACGGATTGCGGATCGCTGGAAACGGTATTCACGACCAGTGCGATTTCACCGTTTTTCAGCGCGTCGCCGATGTGCGGGCGGCCTTCGGGGACTTTATTGATGGTCTGCACAATCAGCCCGTGTTCGGTCAGGTATTGCGCCGTGCCGCGCGTGGCGCAGATGCCGTAGCCTAAAACTTGGAAGTTTTTAGCGGTTTTAATGACGCGTTCTTTGTCTTCTTCGCGCACGGAGAGGAAGATTTTGCCGGTCGGGTTGAGGCGTTCGCCCGCACCGAGTTGGGCTTTGTAGTAGGCTTCGCCGAAGCTTGCGCCCACGCCCATCACTTCGCCGGTGGAGCGCATTTCCGGTCCCAAAATCGTATCCACGCCCGGGAATTTGATGAATGGGAACACGGCCTCTTTAACGGCATAGAAATCGGGGACGACTTCTTTTTCCACGCCTTGTTCTTTCAGGGAAATGCCTGCCATACAGCGTGCGCCGACTTTGGCGAGCGGCACGCCGGTGGCTTTGGAGACGAAGGGCACGGTACGGCTGGCACGAGGGTTCACTTCCAACACGAACACCACGCCGTCCTGCACGGCAAACTGCACGTTCATCAGTCCAACCACGCCCAGCGCGTACGCCATCGCTTTGGTTTGGCGGCGGATTTCGTCTTGGATTTCTTCGCTTAAGGAGTAGGGCGGCAGCGAGCAGCCGGAGTCGCCGGAGTGGATGCCCGCCTGTTCGACGTGCTGCATGATGCCGCCGATAACCACATCTTTGCCGTCTGAAACGCAGTCCACATCCACTTCAATCGCGTTGTTGAGGAAGAAATCGAGCAACACGGGGCTGTCTTCGGAAACCTGCACGGCTTCGCGCATGTATTTTTGCAAGGCTTCGGCAGAGTGGACAATCTGCATCGCGCGTCCGCCCAAAACATAAGACGGGCGCACGACCAGCGGATAGCCGATTTCTTCGGCTTTGACGAGTGCTTCTTCTTCGTTGTGGGCGATGCGGTTGGGCGGTTGGCGCAGACCTAAGTCGTTCAACACTTTTTGGAAGCGTTCGCGGTCTTCGGCGGCGTCGATGCTGTCGGCGGACGTGCCGATGATGTTCACGCCGTTTTCAACCAATGCGTTGGCGAGTTTGAGCGGGGTTTGGCCACCGTAATGCACAATCACGCCCCACGGGTTTTCGGTGCGGACGATTTCTAACACGTCTTCCAGCGTCAGCGGCTCGAAATACAGGCGATCGCTGGTGTCGAAGTCGGTGGACACGGTTTCGGGGTTGCAGTTGACCATAATCGTTTCAAAGCCTGATTCGCGCAGGGCGAGCGCGGCGTGAACGCAGCAGTAGTCAAACTCGATGCCCTGACCGATGCGGTTCGGGCCGCCACCGAGAATCATCACTTTTTTACGGTCGGAAGGACGCGCTTCGCATTCTTCTTCGTAAGTGGAATAGAGGTAGGCGGTTTCGGTGGCGAACTCGGCAGCGCAGGTATCGACGCGTTTATAGACGGGATGCAGCTTCAGCGCGTAGCGGTGTTCGCGCACTTCTTTTTCTTTTACGCCCAAAAGCTGCGCGATGCGTTTGTCGGAGAAGCCTTTGCGTTTCAGACGACGTAAGGCGGCGAAATCCAAATCTTGCAGGCAGCCTGCACTTACCTGCTGCTCTTCTTTCACCAAGTCTTCGATTTGCGCCAAGAACCAAGGGTCGATGGCGCAGATTTCGTGGATTTCTTCCAGCGTGAAGCCCGCGCGGAACGCGTCTGCCACAAACAGCATACGTTCGGGGCCGGGGTTCGCCAGTTCGCGGCGGATTTCCGCTTTGTCGGAGCTTCTCGGATTGAAGCCGCACAAGCCTGTTTCCAAGCCGCGCAGGGCTTTTTGGAAGCTTTCCTGAATGGTGCGTCCCATCGCCATCACTTCGCCCACCGATTTCATCTGCGTGGTCAGGCGGTCGTCTGCGGCGGGGAATTTTTCAAACGCGAAACGCGGGATTTTGGTGACGACATAGTCGATAGAAGGCTCGAACGACGCGGGGGTTTTGCCGCCGGTGATGTCGTTGCGCAACTCGTCCAACGTAAAGCCGACCGCCAGCTTCGCCGCCACCTTCGCAATCGGGAAGCCCGTCGCTTTGGAAGCCAGCGCGGACGAACGGCTCACGCGCGGGTTCATCTCAATCACAATCATCTCGCCGTTTTCAGGGTTCACCGCAAACTGAACGTTCGAGCCGCCCGTATCCACACCGATTTCGCGCAATACCGCCAAGCTTGCGTTGCGCATGATTTGGTATTCTTTGTCCGTCAGCGTTTGCGCCGGCGCAACTGTAATCGAGTCGCCCGTATGCACGCCCATCGGGTCGAAGTTTTCAATCGAGCAGATGATGATGCAGTTGTCGTTTTTATCGCGTACAACTTCCATCTCGTACTCTTTCCAGCCGAGAACGGACTGCTCAATCAGCAGCTCATGCGTGGGCGAGGCATCGAAACCGCGTTCGCAAATCGCCAAAAACTCGTCTTTATTGTAGGCAATACCGCCGCCCGAACCGCCCATCGTGAAAGACGGACGAATCAGCGTCGGGAAGCCGACCTGTTCCTGCGCCGCCAAGGCTTCGTTCATCGTGTGGCAGACAAAGGATTTCGGGCAAGACAAACCGATTTTTTCCATCGCTTCTTTAAAGCGTCCGCGGTCTTCCGCCTTGTCGATCGCGTCTTCCGTCGCGCCGATTAATTCGACGTTGTATTTCGCCAGCACGCCGTTGCGCGCCAAATCCAGCGCACAGTTCAGCGCGGTCTGACCGCCCATCGTGGGCAGAATCGCATCAGGACGCTCCTTGGCGATAATCTTCTCCACCGTCTGCCACATAATTGGCTCGATGTAGGTAACATCCGCCATTTCAGGGTCGGTCATGATGGTGGCGGGGTTGGAATTCACCAGAATGACTTTATAGCCTTCTTCACGCAAAGCCTTACAGGCCTGTGCGCCCGAATAGTCAAATTCGCAGGCCTGACCGATAACGATAGGGCCGGCGCCGATGATAAGGATGGATTTTAGGTCGGTACGTTTAGGCATGGGTGGGTCTTTCTTTAAATAAATAATTAGATAAGTAATAAATATCAGCCAGTCTAGAATGTAAATTATTCAGTATTTTGCTTTTTGGTTTCGTATAGAGAGCACAATTCTGAACCTAAAAAACTCCCAAATAAGCAGTAAATTCCTGTGAAAATAGGTGCTTGCTCAACCCAAGGAAATTCAGAAAAAGTATTAAGGAAAATAAAAATAACCATCACGAATGCTAACAGAAAGAAGGAGTTTACTTCAGAAATTTTATAGTACATACAGCTTGTTATCAATCCACACACAAAGGCAATAGAAGACCAGGTAAATGTTTGGCACACTTCGCCTTTATGGTCTGAGAAATGAGAAAGAATTGACACAAAAGGATGGAGAAATAGCCAAATGCCTGAAATAATTAGTAATACATTCATTATAATAAATGCATATTTAATGCTTTTCTCTTTACTTTTTTGATACATAATCCAAAGAAGAATCACTACGAAAACTAGACCTGTAAATAAATTAGACATTTCTCTAAAAGTCTCGTTTTGCATAGACTGTATTTCTTCTGAAAAAATTCTAAAAAAATCAATAAAAAGAAGGAAAATTGTAAGGGTAATTATATTTATATATTTCATTTTTATTTTCTCTTTCATCAATAGCAAGCCGTAGCCCGCATGTAGGGTGTGTGCGATACGCACGCACGCGTTCTCTATTTTCCCTGCAACCCCAACCCACCGCGTGCGTGCCTTGCGGCGCACACCCTACCGATGGGTTCAAAGGTCGTCTGAAAAAACGCTCGCGGCGTTTGTTCCATCTGCCTTGTGATAAAGGCTGCTTGAAAAATTCCCGCTGTTGATATTTCGGGCATTCTTTCTCAAACCGCCTGCAACCGCAAAATCCGCTGCAACCAGCCCCCTCCCCCGTGGGGGAGGGCCGGGGAGAGGGCATTCTCCGAATTTCGGCAATCTTTCCCAACACCTTTACCGCCCAAACACAAGCCTTGCTGTTTGTTGCCCTATCTCTAACGCTCTCCCACGAGGGAGAGGACGGGGCGGCTGTTGTGATTAAGGGTTCTGCAAGGAAAACAGCTTGTACAGGCTGTTTTTTATTTGGCTGTGTTTTAATATAGTGTTGATAGGCGTACTTGGCTTCAATATATTCAATAGGATAGGTTTATTCCTAACTAGAAAATAATTGTCTTTTCCCTTGCAAATAATTGAAATCAACAGATTACTAAAACACAGCCTTTTATTTTACACAGGGTCGTCTGAAAAGCTTTCTTTAAAAACTAGTAATAAACGTAATCAAGCCCAAAATGATACCAGGGGCGTTTGCCAGCATAACGGGGTAGTCGCGTTTTTCTTTCAAAAAGCCGTAGGCAACCCATAATGTGCAGTTGATGGCGGCGACGAGGGGTTGCAGCGGCGAGCCGGGGTTGCCGGCAAGGTTGTTTTGGATTTGTGGGATATAGGAAACGTACATGCCGACGGCGGTCAGGGTGGCGACGACGGATAGGATGCGCATTTGCTTTTCTGTCATGGTTTTTCCTTTCTGATTTGAGGGCTGAGTTTTCAGACAGTATAGATGTTGAGAGGGTGTCTGAATTTATATTTTTTGAGGTTTGGTTTTCAGACGGCCTATTGTTGAGTCGAGTGTGGCCGTCTGAAAAAATCAGCTTTATTGTTTTGCTGCTTTGATATTGTCAATGAATTTATCGAATAGATAGCCAACGTCTTGCGGGCCCGGGCTGGCCTCGGGGTGGCCCTGGAAGCAGAATACAGGTTTATCTGTCAGTTCGATGCCTTGTAAAGTGTTGTCAAATAAGGATTTGTGGGTAATTTTTGCGTTGGCGGGCAGGGTGTCGGCATCGACGGCGAAACCGTGGTTTTGGCTGGTGATGACGACTTTGCCGCTGTCCAAATCTTGCACAGGGTGGTTCGCACCGTGGTGGCTGAAGCGCATTTTCAGGGTTTTCGCGCCGATGGCGAGGCTGATGAGCTGGTGTCCCAAGCAGATGCCGAAAATCGGCTTGCCGCTTTCCATCAGTTTTTGCACGGCTTCGATGGCGTAGGTGCAAGGCTCGGGGTCGCCGGGGCCGTTGGACAGGAACACGCCGTCGGGATTGAGTGCCAACACGTCTTCTGCGCTCGTTTGGGCGGGGACGACGGTCAGGCGGCAGCCGCGCGAGGCGAGCATACGCAGGATGTTGGTTTTCACGCCGAAATCGTAGGCGACGACGTGGTAAGGCTGTTCGGAAGGGGTAACGAAACCTTTGCCCAATTCCCATTCGCCTTCAGTCCATTCGTAAGTTTCTGTGCAGGAAACTTCTTTTGCCAAGTCTTTGCCGACCATGCTGCCGAACGCGGCGATGAGTTCTTGTGCTTTTTCAACCGTAGCGTCCGCACCTGTCAAAATCGCGCCGCCTTGTGCGCCTTTTTCGCGCAACAGCGTGGTCAGGCGGCGGGTGTCGATGTCGGCGATGGCAACGGTTTTGTTGCGTACCAGATAGTCGTGCAGGCTTTCGGAGGCGCGGAAGTTGCTGTGCAAGAGCGGCAGGTCGCGGATAATCAAGCCTGCGGCGTAAACGCTGCGGCTTTCTTCATCTTCGGCGTTGGTGCCGGTATTACCGATGTGGGGGTAGGTGAGGGTAACGATTTGTTTGCAGTAGGACGGGTCGGTCAGGATTTCCTGATAGCCGGTCATCGAAGTATTGAACACGACTTCGCCGGAAGTCGAACCTTCGTAACCGATTGATGTGCCGTGAAATACGCTGCCGTCAGCGAGGACGAGGAGGGCGGGGGTGCTCATGATGGGAATCCTGTTTTTAATAAAATTCTTGACAATGCCGTCTGAAGGGACTTCGGCAGGGGGCATCCGGTCGGAAAAATCCGGTCAAAAAAAAACACGCCGCGCAAGATAGACGCGTAACGTGCTTTTCGGGCAAGTGCCTATACCCTGAAAGCAGCATATTTTAAGACGAAACATACCCGATTTCAAGCGCAAACGCGGCAGGCGGGCTGATATGTTCGCGCGAAAACGGAAATCCGGGGCATAAAACCGCCCGCTCCGCGCCCACTATGCCCGTTACGCATTTCCCCACGTCCGCCCGGCGAAACTATGGGAATACCCGAACCGTCAGAAATACCCGAACCGTCATTCCCGCGAAGGCGGGAATCCAGACCTGTCGGTGCAGAAACTTATCGGGTACAACGGTTTCTTGAGATTCCGCATCCTAGATTCCCGCCTGCGCGGGAATGACGGCATCGGTTTGTCGGCGTTTCATTTACCCCCCCATCCCGAAAAACGCAAACAATGCCGTCTGAAGGCTCTGTAGGGTGGGCTTCAGCCCACCAATCCACCGTTTCCTACCGACACTAACGATTCCGCCAATATTACCCATCCCGTAAATTCCCCATTTTCCACCGATTCCGCCAAGAACCGAAGCCGCCGACTTCCGCCGGTTCGCCAGAAATTTTTGATGCGGTGGGCTGAAGCCCACCCTACGGTTCACCAGATTCCCGCCTGCGCGGGAATGACGGCATCGGTTTGTCGGCGTTTCATTTGCCCCCTCCCGAAAAACGCAAACAATGCCGTCTGAACGCTCTGTAGGGTGGGCTTCAGCCCACCGATTTCAACACTTCCCCCCTCCCGAAAAACGCAAAAAAATGCCGTCTGAAGGGCTTTCAGACGGCATTTGCGGGGGAATCGGCCGCGCGGGCGGGTTAGAAGAAGACTTCGCGCCAGCTTACCCGTTTCATATTGCAGATCGGGCCGGCAACATCCAAGTCGGACATATCGTTCATCAGCAGCGTGTGCACGCCTTTGCTGAAGAAGCAGCGGTTGCCGGATTTTTGGAAGGGGGTGTTGTCATTACCGCTGCCGCCCGCGTCGCCGTCTGCCGTTGTCGGGTGATCGCTTGTTTTTTGGCTGTCCAAATAGCTTGCGGTCAGAAGTTTCGGATAAACATATCCGCTCGGGCAGACGGTTTCAGTGCCTTTTTCCATACAGCCCACGGGGATATTGTTGCCTTTTGCGTCTTTTTTCTCGCCGACTTTTTTTGCCACGCGGCTATCCGGCACGACGGGGCGCGCGCTTTTCTTCGTCAGCTTGCCGCCGTCGGCGGTATTGATGCCCAAGAATGCCGTTTCCGCGCCGCAGCCGTTGGCATTGTAGTTGCGGATGGTTACAAAGGCGGTACGCAATACCACGGTCGGTTTGACGGTAACGCGCTGTCCGGGCTGCAATTTCACTACCCAGCCCTTGTCGCCCGAGCCGTCAGACCTTTTGTAGTCGCTCAAGAACAGCGTATTGTTGCCGTCTTTTGTCAGCGCTTGCTCAAGCAGCCCTTTGCCCAATCCGTCTTCAGCCGGCAAAGATTCCGTATCGTTATCGAAAATACCGTAAACGTGTTGGATGTCTTGGCTTGCCACATCATCCTCAGTCAAATCGCTGCCCGTGCCGAAGATGACGACGCGTTTGTCTTTCAGTTGGGAAACGGCAGGCGCGGAAGTAATCGGTTTTGTGCCGTTGAAAATGGCGCGTACAGACCATCTGGTCGGGTCGTTGCCGCCCAAATCAAAGCGGTACATCTTGCCGCCGCGATCGCCGGCATAGGCGATATCGACCGTGCCGTCCAAATCCGTATCGACAAGCGTGGGGGACGAAAGCCCGCCCTTGCCGCCGGGTACGGCAATTTTTGCAATCAGCGCGCCGGTTCCTTCCAAATCATACACATACAGCGCGGTTTGATTTTCTTGGCTGTCAATGTCTTTAGTCGCATAACCGGAGGCGAGGAAGGCGGCGTATTTGCCGTTGTGGGTTTTGCCGATTTGCGGCGTGCCGACGGTGTAGCCCAAGCCGTTGCCTGTTACGTCAAACAGGGAAACGCCTGTCGGGCTGCCGCTTTCGGTTTTGGTCAAATCCAAGGCATACGCACCTTTGCCGCCCTGACCCATCGCGCCGAACATAAACACGCGATCTTTGTATTGGCGCAAGACAAAGCCGCCGTCCACGCCGTACAAACCGCCCGTGTAGTTTTCGTTGGCAAAATTGTGCAGGTCTTTTGCCAAATCGGAATCTTGGTTATCCAAGTTTTTGCGCGGCATCGTGCCGGGTATGTAGCTGAGCTTCAGATTGTAGCCGCCGCCGCTTTTTTTGAAGATATGCACCATCCCGTCGTTGGCGGCGGTTGCCAGATAGTCGCCGACCGCCGTTACCGGGCTGTTGACGATGTCGCCCAAATTGCGATTCTTATCGTCGCGGATGCGGTATTGCTGGCTATACAGTTTGCCGCGTGTTGAAGCATCTATCGCATTGTTAAAATAGTTGAACTGATTGTCGTTTGCATCGCGCCGGTCGGTCCAGCGCAGCAATACGGTTTTCCATTCGTCTTGATTGTTTCCCAAGCCGCCGATACCGAATGTGCCATTCGTAATGCCGTTAATATTGCTGTCGCTCAAGGATACGCCGTTTGCCAGGCGGATTGCCGCCTTGCGTCCGGCAAAGACGGGTTCGGTAAAACCTTTGCTTGGCAGATAATCCGCGCCGCCGTTTTTCTTATTGTTTTTATCCAAGGTGTAAAAGAGGATGCGGCTGCTTGCCGACTTGGGATCGGTAACGACCGCCGCCGCCTTGTTCGGGAAACCCGCGCCCAAAGGGGCGGGAGCGACAATGGCGTATTGGCTGCCGTCCGGCCCGGCGGCGGTATATTGCGCCCGCGTACAGCCGCCCGCGCCTATGCTCGGAAGCTGGAGTTTTACGTCGATATGGCCTTGTTCATGTATCTTATACAGAGTACCCGTCCGACCCCTGCCGTTTGCGTTATACGGCATAAAGTTGAAGTCGGGCATATTAATCTCGCCAAGTTTGATTTCTTGGGCGTTGAGGCTGCTCGGAGTACCCAACAGGTGCAGCTTGGCGCGCAAGGCAAAGGCTCTGCCGCTGCTTCTTTCCCCTGTCGGCTGGGTAATCATTTCGTTTAGCAGCGTATGGTCATTATTAATGGTTATCCATTGCGGCGCAGTGCCGCTCGATTTAGTCAATTGGAAGGAAACGCCCAGCCACGGATGGTCTTTCAGCTTGTATATCGGCAGGCCGTCCGGACTGGTTCCCGCCGAGGTGGGATCGAGTGCGCTGTCCTTAAAGTTGAAATAAAATTTGAAAGGCAGGTCTGGACACTGGCGGCTTTGACCCGTCGAGACACCCACGCCCTTGAGGAAGCAGCTGATGCCGGTAAAATCGTAACCCATCTTCCCTTTGTGAACGGTCGTCAGCCAATTGTCGGTCTTGCGCTCCGCCATATTGTCGGCATCAAGCCCGGAAACCTTGCCCCACAGCGGGGCGGGACCGCCGCCGAGGTTCAGCTTGCCGACCTTGCCCGCAAGCAGCGTGTCGGTGTTTGCGTAGGTAAATTCGTCAGTCAGCGACACGATAAAATTACATTCTGGAGTTCCGGGTGTGATTCCTAGATCAGTACACGCTTGTTTTGTGCTTACCGAACCGGGTTGACCTTTCGGAATAGACAATTTCCGACCGTTGCGTACGCCCTGACCGCCGGGTATCTTACCGCCTTCTACGCTGCCGTCGTCTTTGACGATAAAGTTGAAAGTTTCACTATCGCCCGCGCCGAACGCCTGTTGGGACGATGCCGCCAAAATCATCGCGGTATAAATCGCGGTATGGCGGAGCAAGTGCCGTTTGGGTGTTTTTTTCATGTCGTTTTCCTTTTCCGTTTTCCTTTTTGGGTGAACCCCCGCCACTTGGACATCCGTCCTTCGCGGCGGCAGAATCAGACTTTGTTTGGGAGGGGCGCAACCCCTTCCGAATCGGGGCGGCACGCAGGGCGACGCTTTATGTGCCGCCCTGCGTGCCGAAACATATGTTTCGTGGGTTTCGCAGGGCGGGCTGTAGGGCGGGCTTTAGCCCACTCTATGGCGCACCTTGCGAATCTGCCTTATAAAAATACCCGAACCGTCATTCCCGCGCAGGCGGGAATCTAGGATGCGGAATCTAGAGAAACCGTTTATCCGATAAGTTTCCGTGCCGAAAGGTCTAGATTCCCGCTTTCGCGGGAATGACGGCGT
The DNA here is from genome assembly GCF_018224585.1 of Neisseria sp. Marseille-Q1983. Taxonomy (NCBI): domain Bacteria; kingdom Pseudomonadati; phylum Pseudomonadota; class Betaproteobacteria; order Neisseriales; family Neisseriaceae; genus Neisseria; species Neisseria sp. Marseille-Q1983. The sequence goes on along the minus strand of NZ_JAGTUI010000003.1, from coordinate 61,739 downwards.
ATCGGTTTCCGTGCGGATTTGCAGGGTGTTTCGTGGGTTTCGCAGGGTTCGCCGTAGTGTGTTTTGTAGGGTGGTGGGCTGTAGGGTGGGCTTCAGTCCACCGATTCCGCCAATCCAACCAAATCCGTCAATCACGCCGATTTTACCAAATCCGTCAATCACGCCGATTCCGCCGCCGTCATTCCCACAAACCTACATCCCGTCATTCCCACGAAAGTGGGAATCCAGAACGTAAAATCTCAAGAAACCGTTTT
>NZ_JAGTUI010000003.1:47536-61385 GCF_018224585.1 Neisseria sp. Marseille-Q1983 | reverse complement strand
AAAGTGGGAATCCAGAACGTAAAATCTCAAGAAACCGTTTTATCCGATAAGTTTCTGCGCCGACAGACCTGGATTCCCGCCTGCGCAGGAATGACGGCGGCGGGGGTTGGTGGATTCGGTGGGCTGAAGCCCACACTACGGCGTACCCTGCGCCCATCCTGCACCTACGCTGCGCCTGACCTGCGAAATACCCTGCGCCTATCCTGCGCGTCCGCCTGTGTGCCGCCGTTGTGGCGGCGCGGGGTTTCAGACGGCATTGCGGTTTCGGGGGCGGGGCTTTATTCGACGACGATTTTGGGGAAGCGGCTGCTGAAGTCTTTGCCTTTGTCGGCAATGCTCAGGGCGATTTGGAATGCGGCATCGGTGTAGATTTTGGCGATGGCGGGGTGCTTGTCGAACAGTTGTGCCGTCGTGCCACCGTCCATTGCTTCGCGCACGGGCAGGCTTAATGGAAGCTGTCCGAGCAGGGGGACGTTGAGGCGGGCCGCCAAGTCTTTGCCGCCGTCTGTGCCGAACAGGGCTTCGCTGTGTCCGCAGTTGGTGCAGATGTGGACGGACATATTTTCCAATACGCCTAAAATGGGAATGTTGACCTTGCGGAACATATCCACTGCCTTGCGCGCGTCTATCAGCGCGATGTCCTGCGGCGTGGTTACGATGACCGATCCAGTTACGGGGATGCGCTGGGACAGCGTGAGCTGGATGTCGCCCGTACCCGGGGGCAGGTCGATAAACAGGTAGTCCACTTCGTCCCACTCGCTTTGAAACATCAGTTGCTGCAAGGCTTGGCTGACCATCGGCCCGCGCCAGACGACGGCTTGGTCGGTATCGACGAGAAAGCCGATAGACATGACCTGTATGCCGTCTGAAGATTCGACGGGAATGAGTTTTTGGTTTTTCTGATTGGGTTTGCGGTCGTCCACACCCAGCATCGTGGGCTGGCTCGGACCGTAAAGGTCGGCATCGAGTACGCCGACGCGTGCGCCCATGCGCGCCATTGCGGCGGCAAGGTTGGCGGTGGTTGTTGATTTGCCCACGCCGCCTTTTCCCGATGCGACGGCAATGATGTTTTTTACGCCTTTGATGGTGGCGACGCCGGGCTGGACTTTGTGTGTGCCGATTTCGGTGTCTATGGACAGATGGATGTGTGTGTCGCCTGTTTCGGGCATCAGGGTTTCTTGTACGGCATCGGCGACGGCGGCGGCGATGTGCGCGACGGGGAAGCCGAAATGCAGGGCGATATGGATGCCGTCTGAACGCTGTTCGACCGAACGGACGGCCTTTTCGCTGCCGAGCGTGCGTGCCGTATTCGGAATGGCGACGGTGTCGAGGAGGGTGCGGATGTTTTGTATGTTCATAATGTGTGTTTCTGTGTGCAGTTTGGGAAACGGGCGGAAAGTGTACATTGATTTCGGGCGGTTTGCCTTTCCTTGTGCGAACTTTTACACGGTATGCGGCGGATTGTGAAAATCCGTTGTCAAAATATCCCGTGCAAACAGTGGTCTGCAATCAAACCTGTAAAATTTGCTTGACGGCGGGGAACGGGGCTGTATAATACGCGGCTCATCGGGTCGTTAGCTCAGCTGGTAGAGCAGCGGACTTTTAATCCGTTGGTCGAGCGTTCGAATCGCTCACGACCCACCAGATAACCGGAAGCCAAGTTTTAAGACTTGGCTTTTTTGTTTGCCTGCCGGTTGCGCGGGCGTACCGTTTGAGGGGGCGTATGAAAAAGAAATTGCTTTCGGGCATCAAATTTGCCGTTCAGACGGCATTGGTATTTTTATTGGTGTCGCTGTTTTTGGATTGGGTACGCAAGCCCGAAGAGCCGGCCGGCGCGGCAGGGCGGCCTTTGACCCTGCTGTCGGGGCAGCGGCTGACTTTGGGACAGTTTAGCTGGGATAAGGCGGTTTTGGTGTATTTTTGGGGAAGCTGGTGCGGCGTGTGCCGTTATCAGTCGCCGATAATCGATGATTTGGCGGCGGACGGCGTTCCGGTCGTCGGCGTGGCGGTACGTTCCGGCAGCGCGTCCGAAGTGGCGGCGTATATGGAAAAACGCGGCTTGGGCTTTCCGACGGTCAACGATGAAGACGGCAGCCTGTCAGGGGCTTGGCGGATTGTGGCAACGCCGACTGTCGTTTTGGTCAAAAATGGGAAAATGGTTCGCCATACGACGGGAATCAGCAGTTATTGGGGCTTGCGCGCACGAATTTTTCAGGCGGATGCTTTCGATTAACCTTTGTTTTTATTAAATTTTCCGCTATGTAGAGAGTCAAACGGCATATGCCTTGCGCGGCGGATGCGGCGGCTTTTATTTTTTGGGAAAGAGCCGGCGCGCCTGCCGATGTAATCCCTTGTTGTGATTGTGGGAAAAATAGATTAAGATATAACTATTAAAATATTTTTAGATAGGATTATCGGAATTAAAGTCTTTTATACCCAGTCGTCCGATGAGGTTTATAGCGTATTGTTGCTATATGTTCGTTTTGTTATATAACGGTTGCATCAAAATTTACGCCCACAGGCTTTCCCGACGGTTTGAAAGTTTGATTTTCGATAACTTGGAGACTTGAACAATGCCTACCCAATCAAAACATGCGTCTATCAATATCGGTCTGATACAGGCAAGGGAAGCCCTGATGACCCAATTCAGGCCTATTCTGAACCAGGCGAATATTACCGATCAGCAATGGCGGATTATCCGTCTTTTGGCGGAAAACGGCACGCTGGACTTTCAAGATTTGGCGAATCAGGCGTGCATTTTGCGCCCCAGCCTGACCGGTATCCTGACCCGCCTTGAAAAAGCGGGTTTGGTTGTCCGCCTGAAACCTTCCAACGACCAACGCCGTGTTTTTCTGAAGCTGACTGCCGAGGGCGAGAAGCTGTATGAGGAAATCGGCGAAGAAGTGGACGAGCGTTACGACGCTATCGAGGAAGTGCTGGGCCGCGAGAAAATGCTGCTGCTTAAAGACCTGTTGGCAGAACTTGCCAAAATCGAGGATGCGTTGAACTCGTAATACGCCGTAACGCGCGGAAATGTCCGACCGACGGCTTTTTGAATCAGAACTGCTGCACATGGGGGGTGCCTTGTGTGCAGCATTCTTATATAGGGGACAGTTTAAAGGGGAAAAATGGCGGATTTGCAGAAAAATTTTCAAACTTCGTTCCGTGATGCGATGGCATCCTGTGCGGCAGGCGTTCATGTCATCACGACAGACGGTGCGGCAGGGCGTTACGGCATTACAATGACGGCGGTCGCGCCGGTAACGGACGAGCCGCCGACCGTGATGCTGTGCATCAACCGGAGTGCGCGAATCATTCCGATCCTGTCGGAAAACGGCAGCCTCTGCATCAATACGCTGGCGGACGAACATCAGGATGTTGCCGAACATTTTGCCGGGCTGACCGGTCTGTCGCCCGAAGAGCGGTTTGCCTACCACATCTGGCATCGCGGCAAAACGGGACAACTTGAAATAGAAGGCGCGTTGGCGCACCTGCACGGGCATATTGTCGGCAAACATGAAATCGGCACGCATTTTGTGTTTTACGTCAGGCTCGACGAAATCAAAAACTGCGGGTGCAAACGCCCCGCGCTGCTGTATTTCAGACGGCAGTTTAGGTCTTTAGACTGATATTCGGACAGATATATATGAAAGCGATGATACTGGCGGCAGGACGAGGCGAGCGTATGCGTCCTTTGACCGATACCACTCCGAAGCCGCTGCTCGATGTGGCGGGTAAGCCTCTAATCGGTTGGCACTTATGCCGTCTGAAGCAGGCAGGGTTTACCGAAATCGTCATCAACCATGCGTGGCTGGGTCGGCAGATAGAAGAGGCTTTGGGCGACGGCTCGGCTTATGGCGTGAACATCGCCTATTCGCCCGAACCTGAAGGCGGCTTGGAAACGGCGGGCGGTATCGCACGGGCATTGCCGCTGTTGGGCGATGCCCCGTTTTTGGTCGTCAATGGCGACGTGTTGACCGACATCGATTTTACCGCCGCGTTTCAGACGGCATCGTCCCTGCCCGAGCATATTTCCGCACATTTGTGGCTGGTGGAAAATCCCCCGCACCATCCCGACGGTGATTTTTTGTTGCTGCCCGACGGCAGCGTGCGTCCGGAAGTATCCGGCGGCAACGGGCTGACATTCAGCGGCGCGGGTATTTACCGTCCTGAAATGTTTGATGGAATTGAAGCGGGCAGTGTGGCAAAACTCGCGCCCGTATTGCGGGGCGAAATGCGGCAAAACCGCGTGAGCGGTCAGAAGCATACGGGTTTGTGGCTGGATGTCGGCACGGTATGCCGTCTGAAGGAAGCGCAAGCCGTTGCAGCGGCTTGGCTGTAAAACGGAAACGGGACGCGGATGTGCGTCCCGTTTGTTTATCGGGCAACAAAATGCCGTCTGAAACGGAAATCCGTTTCAGACGGCATTTTGCCGATTCGGTCAGTTGCGGACTTCTCCGATTTTTTCTTTGTGTTTCAATACGGCGCGGTCAAGTTTGTCTGTAAGGGTGTCGATGGCGGCATACATGTCCTGACCGTCGGACTCGACGTGCAGGTCTTTACCGGCAAGGTGTACGTCTGCCTCGGCCTTATGGCCGGCTTTTTCCACAGACAGCGTTACAGTTATAGAAATGATGTCCGAAGCGTGGCGGTTGATGCGCTCCAGTTTCTTGGAAACGTGGTTTTTGATGGCTTCGGTGATGTCGAAATGCAGACCGGTGATTTTCAGATTCATGATACAGCTCCTTCGGTGGGTTCTGTCCGTCGGCGACGGAACGGAAAAACGGGTTGTAGCATTGTGTTGAAAAATTATTCTGCGGTTTTGCGTTTGTGTGCTGCCGGAATCTCAAGGGATTCTCTGTATTTGGCAATGGTGCGGCGGGAAACCTCCATGCCGCGGAAAGCCAGCAGGTTGGCGAGTGCCTCGTCAGAATAAGGCTTGCGTTTGTCTTCGCTGCCGACAAGCTGGGAGAGTGCGGCTTTAACGGCGTGTTGGCTGACGGCTTCTTTGCCTTCTTCCATTTGAACTGCCTGCGTGAAGAAATAGCGTAGCGCAAACACTCCGCGCGGGCAAGACAAATATTTTTGGTTGGCCGCGCGGGAGACGGTACTTTCTGCCACACCCAATTCGGCGGCAGCATCTTTCATCATCAGGGGGACGAGTCCGATTTCGCCAAAAGTGAAAAAGTCTGCCTGATGTTTAACGATGTATTCGGCAAGGAGGACGACGGTTGCCTTCCTCAATTCGAGCGAATCGATACGTTGTCTGGCTTCGCTGATTTTTTCCTTCCATTCGGGCGAGAGGCCTTCAGACGGCATCAGTTCGCAATATTCGCTGTTCATTTGCAGAGGAGGCAGGGAGTCTTCGTTGAAACTGACCGTCCAGCCGTCTTTACTTTCCTCAACCCAGACATCCGGGCGGATATACGGCGTGGGCGTGGACGAGGCAAAACCGGCGGCGGGAAAGGGATTGAGCGAAGCAATGAGGTCGAGTGCGGCTTCGAGTGTGCCGCTGTCGGTTTGGGGCAGGCGTTTTTTTATTCGTGCGAGGGTTTGGCTGCGGTTGCCGTCAATGCTGTCGAGGGCGTTTCGGACGATATGCAGGGCGGAGGGTTTGGCAGCACATTCGCCCAATCTTTCTATCTGCAGTATCAGCGATTCGTTCAAATCGGCGGCGGCCACGCCTGCCGGGTCGAATTTTTTCAATGCGGTCAGGGCTTGTTTCAGCATTGCTTCATCCAACATCCACTCCAAGGGCGTATGGTCGAGGATGTCTTCGATGCTGTCGGTCAGGTAGCCCTGCTCGTCAAGGAAATCGATAAGGATGTGGACGCAGGCGGCTTCTTGGTCGGAAAGGGGGTGTTCGCACACTTGCGCGTGCAGGTATTGCTTGAAATCCTGTTCGCCGGCGATGTTGGACAGCATATCTTCGCCTTCGTCTCCGCCGATTTGACGGGCAGGCGCAGTGTAATGGCTGAACTCGGCATCGGAAAATTCATCCGTGTCTTTGCGTTCGAGCAGGGGGTTGTCCGACAGCCAGTCCTCGACCTCGCGTTCCAGTTCGATACCTGACATCTGCAATACGCGCAAAGATTGTTGCAGCCGCTGGTTGAGCTGCTGGGTCTGTTTGAGCTTATATCCGAGTAAGGTCATGATAATGTGGGGAAAATTGTTATTTTCAGCCTGTCGGCGCAAAAAAATGCCGCAAAGCGTCATTGCATTATAAATGGTTTTAATGAGCGGGTTCGGATTCCGTCCGATAACAAAAAACAAACGAAAATCAAAAACCGATTGCTCATAACGATATTAAATCGATTTCATAGTTTTAATAGCGAAAATCTTGGCGTATAGTCGCATTCATAGTTTTTACAAAAGGAAAACAAAATGTCGATTCAAGAAATTTATTGCAATCAAGAAACCGGTTACGAATACGCTTTCCGCCAAATCGTACTGTAAGCCGTTTACCCCCATTTGACCAACCTGAGAAAAGGAACAAGAGCGATGACTACCTCCAAATGCCCCGTAACCCATCTGACCATGAACAACGGCGCGCCTGTTGCCGACAATCAAAACAGCCTGACCGCCGGCCCGCGCGGCCCACTGCTGGCGCAGGATTTGTGGCTGAATGAAAAACTCGCCGACTTCGTGCGCGAAGTCATTCCCGAACGCCGTATGCACGCCAAAGGTTCGGGTGCGTTCGGTACGTTTACCGTAACACACGACATCACCAAATACACCCGCGCCAAAATCTTCAGCGAAGTCGGCAAAAAAACCGAGATGTTCGCCCGTTTCACCACCGTGGCAGGCGAACGCGGCGCAGCCGATGCAGAACGCGACATCCGCGGCTTTGCGCTGAAGTTCTATACCGAAGAAGGCAACTGGGATGTAGTCGGCAACAACACGCCCGTGTTCTTCCTGCGCGATCCGCGTAAGTTCCCCGACCTGAACAAAGCCGTCAAACGCGATCCGCGCACCAATATGCGCTCCGCTACGAACAACTGGGACTTCTGGACGCTGCTGCCCGAAGCACTGCACCAAGTTACCATCGTGATGAGCGACCGCGGCATCCCTGCCGGCTACCGCCATATGCACGGCTTCGGTTCGCATACCTACAGCTTCTGGAACGAAGCAGGCGAGCGTTTTTGGGTGAAATTCCACTTCCGCAGCCAACAAGGCATTAAAAACCTAACCAACGAAGAAGCCGCCAAAATCATCGCCGAAGACCGCGAAAGCCACCAGCGCGACCTGTACGAAGCCATCGAACGCGGCGACTTCCCGAAATGGACGATGTACATCCAAGTCATGCCTGAAGCAGACGCGGAAAAAGTACCTTATCATCCGTTTGACTTGACCAAAGTTTGGCTGAAAAAAGACTATCCGCTGATTGAAGTGGGCGAATTCGAGTTGAACCGCAATCCCGAAAACTTCTTCGCCGATGTGGAACAATCCGCCTTCGCACCGAGCAACCTCGTTCCCGGTGTCGGCGCCAGCCCCGACAAAATGCTGCAGGCGCGTTTGTTCAACTACGCCGACGCGCAACGCTACCGCTTGGGCGTAAACTTCCGCCAAATCCCCGTCAACCGCCCGCGTTGCCCAGTACACAGCAACCAGCGCGACGGACAAGGACGCGCCGACGGCAACTACGGCAGCCTGCCGCACTACGAACCCAACAGCTTCGGACAATGGCAGCAACAACCCGACTTCGCCGAACCGCCTTTGAAAATCAACGGCGACGCGGCACACTGGGACTACCGCCAAGACGATGACGACTACTTCAGCCAACCGCGCGCCCTGTTCAACCTGATGAACGACGAGCAGAAACAGGCATTGTTCGGCAACACCGCCGCCGCAATGGGCGATGCGCCCGACTTCATCAAATACCGCCATATCCGCAACTGCCACCGTTGCGATCCGGCATACGGTGAAGGCGTGGCCAAAGCCCTTGGACTGACTGTCGAAGATGCCCAAGCCGCCCGTGCGACCGATCCCGCACTGGGTCAGGCCGGTTTGCTGTAAGGGGGCATTATGTGGATGGAAATTGAAGAAATCCTGTCCCGCGCCGTCCGCTACCGGAAATAACCGGGCATAAAAATGCCGTCTGAAACGTCGTTTGACCGTTTCAGACGGCATTTCCACACCCCGCCCCCGCCGTTTCAGCGGGCGTTTTTTATTAAACGCAAAATATCCCGTCATTCCCACGAAAGTGGGAATCTAGAACGTAAAATCTAAAGAAACTGTTTTATCCGATAAATTTCTGTGCCGACAGCTCTGGATTCCCGCCTGCGCGGGAATGACGAATCCATCCGCACGGAAACCAAAATCCCGTCATTCCCACGAAAGTGGGAATCTAGAACGTAAAATCTAAAGAAACCGTTTTTCCTGATAAGTTTCCGCACCGACAACTCTAGATTCCCGCCTGCGCGGGAATGACGGGATTTCTGTTTTTGATTTTTTGTTTTTGCGGGAATGACGGGATGCGGGTTTTCGTGCGGCGTTTTTCGCGCTTTGCTGTTTTGCTATAATCCGCCCTTTTTAAGGACGGGTGCGGTATGAGTCTTTACGCTTTGCTCTTGATTGCGCTGGGGATGTCGATGGATGCGTTTGCCGTCGCGCTGGCAAAGGGTGCGGCGGTCAGAATGCCTCCGCGCAAAATTGCAGCAACGGCTTTGGTGTTCGGCACGGTTGAAGCGCTCACGCCGCTGGCAGGCTGGGTAGGCGGTTTTTATGCCAAGCCGTTTATCAGCGAATGGGACCATTGGGCGGCTTTCGTCCTGCTGGGCGGGCTGGGTCTGAAGATGTTGCGTGAGGGCTTGTCCGGCGGGGCGGACGATGTGCGCGAAGCCAAACGGGAAAGCTGGTGGTTGACGGTTCTGACTGCTTTTGGAACCAGTATTGATTCCATGATAGTCGGGGTGGGCTTGGCGTTTATGGAGGTAAACATCGCCTTTGCCGCCGCCGTCATCGGCATGGCGACGACGGTGATGGTTACGGTCGGGCTGACGGCGGGAAGGGCTTTGGGCGTATTGTTCGGCAGGCGTACGGAATTTGCCGGAGGTTTGGTGTTGATTGCCATCGGTACATGGACGCTCTTGTCGCATTTGGGTTTGATTCAATGATGTCGGAAAATAAAATGCCGTCTGAAGCGTTGTTTGACTGTTTCAGACGGCATTTTTATCAAATTCAAAAATATTCCGTCATTCCCACGAAAGTGGGAATCTAGGACTCAGGACTGGAGAAACCTTTTTACCCGATAAGTTTCCGTGCCGACCGGTCTGGATTCCCGCCTGCGCGGGAATGACGGTGCGGATGTTTTTATATCGAATCCGCCATATTTTTTACTTCAACCTTGCCGTCAAGCCGCGTTGTCGAAACCGCTGTGGCGCAAGAGTGCGTCTATGCTCGGTTCGCGTCCGCGGAAGGCTTTGAAGGACTCCGCCGCGCTGCGGGAGCCGCCGACGGCGAGGATTTCTTGCCAGAAGCGTTTGCCTGTGGCGGCGACGTCGTCGCTTTCTTCAAAGGCAGCGTAAGCATCGGCGCTGAGGACTTCGGCCCATGCGTAGCTGTAATAGCCTGCGGAGTAGCCGCCGGCGAAGATATGACCGAAGCTCAAGGCGAAGCGGTTGTATTCGGGCGGTTGGATGACGGCGACTTCTTTGCGCACGCTGTCTAAAACCTGCTGCCAGTTTTTCAGACGGCATTCGTCGTCTTCGCTGTAAATGGTCATGTCGAAGAGGGCGAATTCCATTTGGCGGACAAGGAACATGCCGCGCTGGAAGTTTTTGGCGGCGAGCATTTTGTCGAAGAGTTCTTTCGGCAGGGGAACGCCGGTTTCTTCGTGGGCGGACATTTGTGCCAAGACGTCGTATTCCCAGACGAAGTTTTCCATAAACTGGCTGGGCAGCTCGACTGCGTCCCACTCGACGCCGTTGATGCCGGATACGCCCAGTTCGTCCACTTGGGTGAGCAGGTGGTGCAGGCCGTGGCCGGTTTCGTGGAAGAGGGTGAGGATTTCGTCATGGCTCAAGCGGGCTTCTTTGTCGCCGACGGGCGGGGCGAAGTTGCAGACGAGGTAGGCGGTGGGCAGTTGCAGCGTGCCGTCGGCGAAGCGGCGGCGGCCTTTGTAGTCGTTCATCCATGCGCCGCCGCGTTTGCCTTCGCGGGCGTAGAGGTCCATATAGACGCCGCCTATGGTTTTGCCGTCTTGTTCCAGCTCGAAGTAGCGCACGTCTTTGTGCCAGACGGGAACGGTTTTTTCGGCGAATCCGATGCCGTAGAGTTTTTTGATCTGGGCGAACAGGCCTGCCAGGACTTTGCCGACGGGGAAGTATTTTTTGACTTCGGTTTCGCTGAATGCGTATTTGGCTTCGCGCAGTTTTTCGCCGGCGTAGCTCAAGTCCCACGGCTGCGGATCGGCGAGGTTCAGGCTTTCGCGGGCGAAGGCTTTGACTTCGGCGAGGTCTTTTTCGGCGTAGGGTTTGGCGCGGCGGGCGAGGTCGTGCAGGAAGGTGAGGACTTGTTCGGGAATGTCTGCCATTTTGGTTGCCAGCGACAATTCGGCGTAATTTTTAAAGCCGAGCAGTTTGGCGGTTTGCAAGGCGTTTTCGAGGGTGCGGTCGATGTTGGCGGTGTTGTCGAATTTGCCGTCGTCTGAAAGTTCGCTGGCGCGGGTAACGTAGGCGCGGTAGATTTGTTCGCGCAGTTCGCGGTTGTCGGCGTATTGGATGACGGCGAGGTAGTGCGGAATCTGCAAACCGATTTTGTAGCCTGTTTTGCCTTCGCTTTGCGCGGCGGCGGCAAACATCGCGAGTGCGTCTTCGGGAATGCCGGCAAGCGGTGCGGCATCGTCAAAGTAAATGCCGAACGCGTCGGTCGCGTCTAGGACGTTTTGGGAGAATTTGGCGGAAAGTTGCGCGCCTTCGGTTTGCAGTTTTGCCAGTTCTGCCTGCTGTTCGGGCGGCAATTCCGCGCCGCTCAATACGAAATCGCGCAGGTCGTGGTTGAGCTTGGTTTTTTGTGCGGGGGAGAGGGTGTCGAATTCGGGGGAATTTTTGATGGTTTTGAAGCGGTTGTACAGCTCGATGTCTTGTCCGATTTCGGTGAAGAAGACGGTAATTTCGGGCATCAGTTCGTTATAGACGGCGCGCAGTTCGGGCGTATCGGTGACGGAGTTGAGGTGCGACACCACGCCCCAAATCCTGCCGACGCGTTCGGTGATGCCGGTCAGGGGTTCGACAGTGTTTGCCCAGCCGGTGTGCGTTTGGGCTTTGACTTCGGCAATCTGCGCGCGCGCTTCGGTGATGGCGGTTTGCAGGGCGGGTTTGATGTCGGCGGTTTGGATGGCGTCGAAACGGGGTTCTTCGCCCAAATGGAGCAATACGTTGTCGTTCATGTCGGGTTCCTTTGTGTGTTGTGCTTCAGACGGCATATCGGCAATATGCCGTCTGAAGCCGGAAATGGTGCCGGATGGGGAAAGTTAAAGTGTTTCGGAGCCGGCGGGATGATTTAACAGGCGGTATTGTACGCGCAAAAATTCGTCCATAACCGCCTGTTGGATTTCCAGCCGCTTTGAAACGGGTGAGGCGAAGCGGACGATGATGCGGTATGCCTTGTCGTCGTACGGCACGCGGGTAACGCGCGGTTTGGCGGCGGGCGTGATAAACAGTTTTTCCGCCTGCACGTTTTCCAAATGCCGTTGGATGGCGGGGATGTAGGGCGCGCACAAGGGCTCGAGTACGGCTTTCAGACGGCATACGGCTTCATCCGAATCCAAATGGATGGGGACGGGGATTTCGACCGTATGGATGACGTAGTCGCCCAAAATATTGTCGCGGCGCACGGGGTGGCTCAACAACAGGCTGTTGGGGAAAGAAACGGTGGTTCCCGCAAGCTGTCCGACCAAGGGGTTCGGACCGACCTGCATCATCAGCGTGTTCAACAGGTTGATGTCGACCACGCGCCCGCGCAGGCCGTTGATTTCGATATAGTCACCGACCGAGTATTGCTGGGTGGCAGACCTTAAAATACTGCCCGACAGACACATAATCAGTTCCTTCGTCGCCACGACGACCGCCGCCGCCACCGCAAACATCGACAAAGCCAGCGTTTGAATTTGCGCCGACCAGATAAATGCCAGCGAAAACAGCACCAAAAGCAGCGTTATATTGCGGCTGGCAACCAAAAACCGCCGCTTGCTTTCGATGCCGAAATCCGGATGCCGTCTGAAGTGGATGTTCAACAGAAGGGCGCGCGCCAGCAGCAAAGCCGCGACCGCCGCCACGGATTCGGCCGCCTCCGCACGTATCGGGACGGCATCGAGCCAAGTGTCCAACATATTCCATATTTCCATTTTTGCGCCCCTGTCCGAAAAGTATAGGGTGTAGATTTTAGTGGCAAAAAAACGCTTTTGCCACTTTGCCAGCAAATCCCGCGCCCGTACCGGCCGCCAATGCGCCGCCCGCCCTTTCAGACGGCATACGGATGCGGATAACGCTGAATCAGGCGGCAAAATCGGCTATAATACACAATTATATATGCCGTCCTGCCCACTTTTTCCACAAGGTGCAGACTGTTTTGGCGGCATCGCAAAATCTTTTCAAAATCCGGCAAAAAATATGACTGAACAAAAACACGAAGAATACGGCGCCGACAGCATCCAGGTGCTCGAAGGCTTGGAAGCGGTACGCAAACGCCCCGGTATGTACATCGGCGACACGCAGGACGGCAGCGGCCTGCACCACATGGTGTTCGAAGTATTGGACAACGCCATTGACGAAGCACTCGCCGGACATTGCGACAAAATCACCGTTACCATCCACGCCGACCATTCCGTCAGCGTCGCCGACAACGGGCGCGGTATGCCCACCGGCATCCACCCGAAAGAAGGACGCTCCGCCGCCGAAGTCATCATGACCGTATTGCACGCAGGCGGCAAGTTCGACAACAACAGCTACAAAATCTCCGGCGGCCTGCACGGCGTGGGCGTGTCCGTCGTCAACGCGCTGTCCGACTGGGTAACGCTGACCATCTACCGCGACGGCAAAGAACACTTCGTCCGCTTCGTGCGCGGCGAAACCGAAGAGCCGTTGAAAGTTGTCGGCGATTCCGATAAAAAAGGCACGACCGTGCGCTTCCTCGCCAGTACGGAAACCTTCGGCAACGTCGAATACAGCTTCGATATCCTTGCCAAACGCATCCGCGAACTTTCCTTCCTGAACAACGGCGTGGACATCGAATTGACCGACGAGCGCGACGGCAAACACGAAAGCTTCGCCCTTTCCGGCGGCGTGGCGGGTTTCGTGCAATACATGAACCGCAAAAAAACGCCGTTGCACGAAAAAATCTTCTACGCGTTCGGCGAGAAAGACGGCATGAGCGTCGAATGCGCAATGCAGTGGAACGACAGCTATCAGGAAAGCGTGCAGTGCTTCACCAACAACATCCCTCAGCGCGACGGCGGTACGCATTTGACCGCATTGCGCCAAGTGATGACGCGCACCATCAACAGCTACATCGAAGCCAACGAAGTCGCCAAAAAAGCCAAAGTTGAAACCGCCGGCGACGATATGCGCGAAGGTTTGACCTGCGTGTTGTCCGTCAAACTGCCCGACCCCAAATTCTCGTCCCAAACCAAAGACAAACTGGTTTCCAGCGAAATCGGCCCCGTCGTCAACGAAGTCATCAGCCAAGCCTTGACCGACTTCCTCGAAGAAAACCCTGCCGAAGCCAAAATCATCACCGGCAAAATCGTCGATGCCGCCCGCGCGCGCGAAGCCGCCCGCAAAGCCCGCGAAATTACCCGCCGCAAAGGCGTGATGGACGGCTTGGGACTGCCCGGCAAACTCGCCGACTG
>NZ_JAGTUI010000003.1:0-47438 GCF_018224585.1 Neisseria sp. Marseille-Q1983 | reverse complement strand
TACCCGCCGCAAAGGCGTGATGGACGGCTTGGGACTGCCCGGCAAACTCGCCGACTGCCAAGAAAAAGACCCTGCCTTGTCAGAACTTTATCTGGTCGAGGGCGATTCCGCAGGCGGTTCTGCCAAACAAGGCCGCGACCGCAAATTCCAAGCCATTTTGCCGCTCAAAGGCAAAATTTTGAACGTCGAAAAAGCCCGTTTTGAAAAAATGCTCGCCAGCCAAGAGGTCGCCACCCTGATTACCGCGCTGGGTGCAGGCATCGGCAAAGAAGAGTTCAACCCTGAAAAACTGCGCTACCACCGCATCATCATCATGACCGATGCCGACGTGGACGGTGCACACATCCGCACTCTGCTCCTGACCTTCTTCTACCGCCAAATGCCCGAACTGGTCGAGCGCGGCTACATCTATATCGCCCAGCCGCCTTTGTATAAAGCGAAATACGGCAAACAGGAACGTTACCTCAAGGACGAGTTGGAAAAAGACCAATGGCTGCTCGGTCTTGCCTTGGAAAAAGCCAAAATCGTTTCAGACGGCCGCACCATCGAAGGCGCAGAACTTGCCGACACCGCCAAACAATTCCTGTTGGCGAAAACCGTCATCGAACAGGAAAGCCGCTTCGTGGACGAACTCGTCCTGCGTGCCATGCTGCACGCGTCGCCCATCGATTTGACGTCGTCTGAAAACGCCGATAAAGCCGTTGCCGAACTTTCCGGTTTGCTTGACGAAAAAGAAGTCGCCCTCGAACGCATCGAAGGTCATGAAGGACACCAGTTCATCAAAATCACGCGCAAGCTGCACGGCAACGTCATGGTCAGCTACATCGAACCCAAGTTCCTCAACAGCAAAGCCTACCAAACCCTTACCCAAACCGCCGCCGCGCTCAAAGGCATGGTCGGCGATGGTGCCAAGCTTTACAAAGGCGAAAACGGGTACGACGTGGACAGCTTTGAAGCCGCTTTGGACATCTTGATGAGCGTTGCCCAAAAAGGTATGTCCATCCAACGATACAAAGGCTTGGGCGAGATGAACCCCGAGCAGCTTTGGGAAACCACGATGGATCCCGCCGTGCGCCGCCTGTTGAAAGTGCGCATCGAAGATGCCATCGCCGCCGACGAAGTATTCGTTACGCTGATGGGCGACGAGGTCGAACCGCGTCGCGCCTTTATCGAAAACAACGCGCTGATTGCCCAAAATATCGACGCATAAGTGCCGTTTTAAAAAGGAGACGGGCAGCTTGCCGCGTCTCCTTTTGGTTTGTCAAACGGAAGCCATGCCGTCTGAAACCGCCTTTCGGAGCAAAACCATGATCAGCATTTTTGATATAGTGGATTAAATTTAAATCAGGACAAGGCGACGAAGCCGCAGACAGTACAAATAGTACGGAACCGATTCACTTGGTGCTTGAGCACCTTAGAGAATCGTTCTCTTTGAGCTAAGGCGAGGCAACGCTGTACTGGTTTAAATTTAATCCACTATATTTTCAAAATCGGTATCGGCCCTTCTAGTTCGCATACGGTCGGCCCGATGAAGGCCGCCGCCGCCTTTGCCGCAGGCTTGGACGCGCAAACCGCCCACATCGCCATCGACATTTACGGCTCGCTCGCACTGACGGGGCGAGGGCACGGTACGTTTGACGCGCTGATGCTCGGTTTGGAAGGCAGCCTGCCGCACGACATCCCGCTTGCCGGCATTCCCGACCGCCTCGGACGCATCCGCACGCAGCACATCCTCTGCCTCAACGGGCAAGAAATCCGCTTCATCCCCGACCGCGACCTGAACATACTCGGCAATCAAGTGCTGCCCAAACACCCCAACGGCCTGCGATTTACCGCCTATGCTTCAGACGGCACGGTATTGAAGGAACAGGTTTATTATTCGGTCGGCGGTGGATTTGTCGTTACCGAAGAAGATTTCGAGCGGCAGTCGGAAACGGAAAAAGCCGTTCCTTATCCTTACAACAGTTGTGTCGAGCTGCTTGCCCGATGCCGTCTGAACTGGCTCGACATCTCCGAAGTCGTGTTGGCAAACGAAGCCGCGTTTGCCGGACTCGCTGCCACGCTCCGGAAAAAAGCCGTCCCCGTATCCGTGTCGAGTGCTGAGGATGGACAGAAACGGAAATGCCGTCTGAAAACAGTTTTTCAGACGGTATTTCATTTATTTCTTGCGGCTTTACCGTTTCAGTGCCAGCGTCAACACGCCCGCCGTTACCAGCCCCAAGCCTACCCATTCCTGCGTACTGGGGCGTTCGTCGAGGAAGACTACTGCCATCAGGGCGACCAGAACCAGGCTGAATTTATCGACGGGGGCGACTTGCGAGGCGTCACCCAGTTGCAGGGCTTTGAAGTAGGCGAGCCAAGATGCGCCGGTAGCAAGGCCGGATAGGATGAGGAATGTCCAGTTGCGCCCCGTAAAGCCGTTCACACCCTGCCATTTGCCGGTGTAGGTTAAAAACAATATCAAAGCGGCGAGGATGACCAAGGTGCGGATAAAGGTGGCGAAATCCGAATCTATACCCTGTAAACCCATTTTGGCGAAAATGGCGGTCAATGAGGCGAAGCCTGCCGATGCCAATGCCCAAAACAGCCATGCGTTGCTGCCCATGTTTTCTCCTTGGATTGTGAACAATATGAACGGTATTTTTGTTGCTGCGTCAAAAATTTCACTGCGGGTTTGGTGTGGATAACGTTATAATATGCCTGATATTATTTTCAATCCACCTGTTTGTCGCCTGATGCTTTCAGACGGCATCTCCCTCCTCATTTCTAAAGGAAAATCATGAGCTTCAAAACCGATGCCGAAATCGCCCAGTCTTCCACCATGCGCCCGATTGGCGAAATTGCCGCCAAGCTGGGTCTGAACGCCGACAACATTGAGCCTTACGGTCATTACAAAGCCAAAATCAATCCTGCCGAAGCGTTCAAGCTGCCGCAAAAACAAGGCAGGCTGATTTTGGTAACCGCCATCAACCCGACTCCTGCCGGCGAAGGCAAAACCACCGTAACCATCGGTTTGGCGGACGCGTTGCGCCACATCGGCAAAGATGCCGTGATTGCCCTGCGCGAACCTTCTTTAGGGCCGGTGTTCGGCGTGAAAGGCGGCGCGGCAGGCGGCGGCTATGCCCAAGTTTTGCCGATGGAAGACATCAATCTGCACTTTACCGGCGACTTCCACGCCATCGGTGCGGCGAATAACCTGCTCGCCGCCATGCTCGATAACCATATCTACCAAGGCAACGAGTTGAACATCGATCCGAAACGTGTGCTGTGGCGTCGCGTGGTCGATATGAACGACCGCCAGTTGCGCAACATCATCGACGGCATGGGCAAGCCTGTTGACGGCGTGATGCGTCCTGACGGTTTCGACATCACCGTCGCCTCCGAAGTGATGGCGGTATTCTGTCTTGCCAAAGACATCAGCGATTTGAAAGAGCGGTTGGGCAACATCCTTGTCGCCTATGCCAAAGACGGCAGTCCTGTTTACGCCAAAGATTTGAAAGCGAATGGCGCGATGGCGGCATTGCTTAAAGATGCAATTAAGCCTAACTTAGTGCAAACCATCGAAGGCACTCCGGCCTTTGTACACGGCGGCCCGTTCGCCAACATCGCCCACGGCTGCAACTCCGTTACCGCCACACGTTTGGCGAAACACCTTGCCGATTATGCCGTAACCGAAGCAGGCTTCGGCGCAGATTTGGGCGCGGAAAAATTCTGCGACATCAAATGCCGTCTAGCGGATTTGAAACCTGATGCGGCTGTTGTCGTCGCCACCGTCCGCGCTTTGAAATACAACGGCGGCGTGGAGCGTGCCAACCTCGGCGAAGAAAACCTCGACGCTTTGGCAAAAGGCCTGCCTAATCTGCTGAAACACATTTCCAACCTGAAAAACGTATTCGGCCTGCCTGTGGTGGTTGCCATCAATCGCTTTGTGTCCGACTCCGATGCCGAGTTGGCGATGATTGAAAAAGCCTGTGCGGAACACGGCGTTGAAGTTTCCCTGACCGAAGTGTGGGGCAAAGGCGGCGCGGGCGGCGCGGATTTGGCGCGCAAAGTCGTCAATGCCATTGAAAATCAAACCAATAACTTCGGTTTCGCCTACGATGTCGAGTTGTCCGTCAAAGACAAAATCCGTGCGATTGCCCAAAAAGTGTACGGCGCGGAAGATGTCGATTTCAGCGCGGAAGCGTCCGCCGAAATCGCCTCTCTGGAAAAACTGGGCTTGGACAAAATGCCGATCTGCATGGCGAAAACCCAATACTCTTTGAGCGACAACGCCAAACTGTTGGGCTGCCCCGAAGGCTTCCGCATTACCGTGCGCGGCATCACTGTTTCTTCCGGTGCGGGCTTCATCGTCGCGTTGTGCGGCAATATGATGAAGATGCCGGGTCTGCCGAAAGTTCCGGCTGCCGAGAAAATCGATGTGGACGCAGAAGGCGTGATTCACGGCTTGTTCTGAACGGTTTTTGAAACCGGATGCCGTCTGAAGCCGTTTCAGACGGCATTTTTTCGGAACGCGGACGGCGGTATGCTATAATCCGCCGTTAAATTTCTCTATTTTCAGGAAAAAACATGAGTTTGAAATGCGGCATCGTCGGTTTGCCCAACGTCGGCAAATCCACCCTCTTTAACGCGCTGACCCAATCGGGTATCGAAGCGGCAAACTATCCTTTCTGTACCATCGAACCCAACGTCGGCATCGTCGAAGTGCCCGACCCGCGTATGGCCGAATTGGCGAAAATCGTTAATCCGCAAAAAATGCAGCCCGCCATCGTCGAGTTCGTCGATATTGCCGGCTTGGTTGCAGGCGCGAGCAAAGGCGAAGGCTTGGGCAACCAGTTCCTTGCCAACATCCGCGAGACTGACGCGATTGTTAACGTTGTACGTTGCTTTGACGACGACAACATCGTTCACGTTGCAGGCCGCGTCGATCCGATTGCCGACATCGAAACCATCGGTACAGAGTTGGCACTTGCCGACTTGGCAAGTGTGGAAAAAGCCATCGTCCGCGAAGAAAAACGCGCCCGTTCCGGCGACAAAGACGCGCAAAAACTGGTCGATTTGTGTAAAAAACTGCTGCCGCATCTGGACGAAGGCAAACCCGTGCGTTCCTTCGGTTTGGACGCGGAAGAACGCGCGATGCTCAAGCCGCTGTTCCTGCTGACAGCCAAACCTGCGATGTATGTGGGCAACGTCGCCGAAGACGGTTTTGAAAACAATCCGCACCTCGACCGCCTGAAAGAATTGGCGGCAAAAGAAAACGCCCCCGTCGTCGCCGTATGCGCCGCGATGGAAAGCGAAATCGCCGAATTGGAAGACGACGAAAAAGCCGAATTCCTCGCAGAAATGGGTTTGGAAGAACCCGGCCTGAACCGCCTCATCCGCGCGGGTTACGACCTCTTGGGGCTGCAAACCTACTTCACCGCCGGCGTGAAAGAAGTCCGCGCGTGGACGATACACAAAGGCGATACCGCCCCGCAAGCCGCCGGCGTGATTCACACCGACTTTGAACGCGGCTTCATCCGCGCCCAAGTCATTTCTTACGACGACTTTGTCTCGCTCGGCGGCGAAGCCAAAGCCAAAGAAGCCGGCAAAATGCGTGTGGAAGGTAAGGAATATGTCGTGCAGGATGGGGATGTGATGCACTTTTTGTTTAACGTGTAAACCATGCCAAGCAGTTACATAGTATATTCTTTGCTAATATTCATTGGTTTATCATTATTATTCATATTGATTTCTTTGGCTTTTTTAGCAATCTCAAGCCATAAATCATTTAGAGAAATAAAATCAACATCCTTATGGATGTTGATTGGCTCATTTTTATTAATAACCATTGAGCTCATGCTAAGTTTGACTGACGACTCCTTACAATTTCTTTCAAAACCATGTATAGGAGCACAACTTGGGATTTTCTTTTGCTTATTAATAAATTGCGGCCTATTAATATACTGTTTCAATAAGTATCAGAATAATAAAAAATATGCTTCTTTGAATGAATCTGTGCTTATACTAGGCATTATGCAAGTTACTATTTGCATGCGTATTACTTCTGCCTTCCAAAATGCAATCTTTATTTTACAAATAGCAGCAGACTCTGTTTATTTGTTGTTACCCGCTTTGGTAATCTATGAATTTAGTAAAACATCTTCCATCTCCCCAAAAGGGAAATATTTACTGAATCAAGCGAAAAAGAGAAAGGACAAAGATTTCTAATGAGCGTCATCCAAGACCTGCAATCGCGCGGCCTTATCGCGCAAACTACCGACATCGAAGCCTTAGACGCTTTGTTAAACGAACAAAAAATCGCTCTCTACTGCGGTTTCGACCCGACTGCCGACAGCCTGCACATCGGACACCTGCTGCCCGTATTGGCATTGCGCCGCTTCCAACAGGCGGGGCATACGCCGATTGCACTGGTGGGCGGCGCGACCGGTATGATTGGCGATCCCAGTTTCAAAGCCGCCGAACGCAGCTTGAATTCCGCCGAAACTGTTGCCGGCTGGGTAGAAAGCATCCGCAGCCAATTAACCCCTTTCTTGAGCTTTGAAGGCGGAAACGCCGCCATTATGGCGAACAACGCCGACTGGTTCGGCAAAATGAACTGCCTCGACTTCCTGCGCGACATCGGCAAGCATTTCTCCGTCAACGCCATGCTGAACAAAGAATCCGTCAAACAGCGCATCGAGCGCGACGGCGCAGGCATTTCCTTCACCGAGTTCGCCTATTCCCTGCTGCAAGGCTACGACTTCGCCGAGTTGAACAAACGCCACGGCGCGGTTTTGGAAATCGGCGGTTCCGACCAATGGGGCAACATCACTGCCGGTATCGACCTGACCCGCCGCCTGCACCAAAAACAAGTGTTCGGACTGACCCTGCCTTTGGTAACCAAATCAGACGGCACCAAATTCGGCAAAACCGAAGGCGGCGCGGTATGGTTGAACGCGAAGAAAACTTCTCCGTATCAGTTCTACCAATTCTGGCTGAAAGTGGCCGATGCCGATGTGTATAAATTCCTGAAATACTTTACCTTCCTGTCGGTTGAAGAAATCGATGCCATCGAAGCCAAAGACAAGGCAAGCGGCAGCAAGCCCGAAGCGCAACGCATCCTCGCCGAAGAAATGACCTGTCTGATTCACGGCGAAGCCGCCCTGCAAGCCGCACAGCGCATTTCCGAAAGCCTGTTTGCCGAAGACCAAAGCAGCCTGACCGAAAGCGACTTCGAGCAGCTCGCCCTCGACGGCCTGCCCGCATTTGAAGTTTCAGACGGCATCAATGTCGTCGAAACCTTGGTAAAAACCGGTTTGGCATCCTCCAATAAAGAAGCGCGCGGCTTTGTGAACAGCAAAGCGGTTTTGCTCAACGGCAAACCTGCCGAAGCCAACAACCCCAACCACGCCGCCGAACGCCCCGACGATGCCTATCTGCTGACCGACGAACACAAACGTTTCGGCAAATACACCATCCTTCGGCGCGGCAAACGCAACCACGCGCTTTTGGTTTGGAAATAATCCGATTGCCGCAGAAATGCCGTCTGAAGCCTTCAGACGGCATTTTTATCAAATGCAAAACACCCTGCGCCTGCTGATATGCCGTCATTTCCACGCAGGCGGGAATCCGGAATTGTCCATACAGCAAGCCCACCATGCGGATTGCTGACCCTACCAATCCTACACCGTTCTCATAGACTCAAATCAATACGGAAACTGATATGTCGTCATTCCCGCGCAGGCGGGAATCTAGACTTGTCGGCACAGAAACTTATCGGATAAAACGGTTTCTTTAGATTCCGCATCCTAGATTCCCGCCTGCGCGGGAATGACGATGCAGGTATTTCTGATGATTCGGCAAACTGTAGCAACTGTATTTTTCACCCCGAACATCTCCCCAAACAACGCCGCGAGCCCCGGGCGTTTGCCGTTTCCCTGCAAAATCTGCGATACAATGCCGTCTGAAACCCACCGGCAGAATCCGCAATGAACACACAACCCCCCGACACGCAACGCTGGGCACTGACCCTATCTTACGACGGCAGCCGTTTTTACGGCTGGCAGAAACAGGCAGGCGGCGTACCGACCGTTCAGACGGCATTGGAAACCGCGCTTGCCCAAATCGCAGGAGAATCTGTCGCCACCACCGTTGCTGGCAGGACCGACACCGGCGTGCACGCCACCGCCCAAGTCGTCCACTTCGACACAACTGCCGTCCGTCCCCAACAGGCATGGGTGCGCGGCGTGAACGCCAACCTGCCCGAAGGCATTGCTGTTTTGCACGCCCGACAGGTCGCCCCCGAATTTCACGCCCGCTTCGACGCATACGGACGGCACTACCGCTACCTGCTCGAATCCTCCCCCGTCCGTTCCCCCCTGCTCAAAAACAGGGCAGGCTGGACACACCTCAAACTCGACATCGAACCGATGCGGCAGGCTGCCGCCTATTTGATTGGCGAACAAGACTTCTCCAGCTTCCGCGCCGCCGAATGCCAAGCAAAATCCCCCGTCAAAACCATCTACCGCGCCGACCTTACCCAAAGCGCAGGACTCGTCCGCCTCGATTTGCACGGCAACGCCTTTTTGCACCACATGGTACGCAACATCATGGGCGCGCTCGTTTATGTCGGCAGCGGCAGACTCAGCGTCGAAGGCTTCGCCGCACTGATTCAAGAACGCAGCCGCCTCAAAGCCCCACCGACCTTCATGCCCGACGGGCTTTACCTGACCGGCGTCGACTATCCCGAGGCATACGGCATCATCCGCCCCCAAATCCCCGAATGGCTTTAAAACATTCTTGTCGCGGAGATTTTGAAATCGGACAAACTGTCAGGCAATCTTTTTCAATGTTGACACTACCTCATCAAGGTAATAACATTGTTATTACATAAACTGGTAAATAGGGTACGTATATGATTCTCAACATACGCAAAATGGGAAACTCGCAAGGAGTGATTCTGCCCAAATCATTATTGGGTCAAATAGGGGCAGTGGACAGCTTGGCTGTTACAGTTGAAAAGGGCAATATTATTTTAAGCTGTCCTACCGTTCGCAGGGGATGGGCAGAAGCTGCCGCAATGCTTGTCGAAACCGAGCAGGAGCATTTTTTTTCCGAAATTGAAAACGAAGCGGATAAAGAATGGATATGGTAGTACGCGGCGGAATCTATCTGGTCTCCTTAGACCCGACCGTAGGAAGCGAAATCAAAAAGACACGTCCTTGTGTCGTAGTATCTCCTCCTGAAATACACAACTATCTCAAGACTGTGCTGATCGTTCCTATGACGAGCGGAAGCCGTCCTGCCCCGTTCCGCGTCAATGTCCGCTTTCAGGATAAAGACGGTTTGCTTTTGCCCGAACAGATTAGGGCTGTGGATAAAGCCAGATTGGTCAAACATCTTGGAAATTTAGACAACAGTACGGCTGAAAAACTGTTTGCAGTATTGCAGGAAATGTTTGCCTGATTGAATAGTCTGAATGGATTGTGTTCATTATCCTGCCGCAGGGTCGGGTTTTACACTCGCCCGCAATCTTTTCCTCTTTTCAGACGGCATTCAAAACGGAAAACCTTGCTGCCGCCATTTTTACCGGCAGGAGTCTGAACCTGTCGGTTCAGACGGCATTTTATTGTAGGGGCGGATTTCACATCCGCCCGTTCCGAAAGAAACCGTGTGTGTGCGGTTTTTGCTGTCTTTATAACCCCCGGTTTGCAATGCCCTCCAATGCCTTCCCAAGTAAGTGTTGTAAAAATGCAAATCTTAAAAATTTTAAATAACCATATGTTATAAAACAAAAAATACCCATAATATCTCTATCCGCCCTTCAAAATGCACATCGGATTCCACACAAAAACAGGCAGAAGTTTGTTTTTTCAGACAGGAACATTTATAGTTTCAGACATGAAATCGCCGAACCCCTCGGCGGTAGGTGTAAAGCCTAAGCGGATTGGAAAGTTAGGTCTGCTTAAATTTCTTAACTACGAAAAGGAATACAGCAATGAAAAAATCTCTGATTGCTCTGACTTTGGCAGCTCTGCCTGTTGCAGCGATGGCTGACGTTAGCCTGTACGGTACAGTTAAAGCAGGTGTAGAAGTTTCTCGCGTAAAAGAACACGGCGAAAAATCCAAAACTGCAACCCAAATTGCCGACTTCGGTTCTAAAATCGGTTTCAAAGGTCAAGAAGACCTCGGCAACGGCATGAAAGCCATTTGGCAGTTGGAACAAAAAGCCTCCATCGCCGGCACTGACAGCGGCTGGGGTAACCGCCAATCCTTCATCGGCTTGAAAGGCGACTTCGGTACCGTCCGCGCCGGTAATCTGAACACCGTATTGAAAGACAGCGGCGACAATGTCAATGCTTGGGAATCTGGTTCTAACACCGAAGATGTACTGCAACTGGGTACTATCGGTCGTGTAGAAAGCCGTAAAATCTCCGTACGCTACGACTCTCCCGTATTTGCAGGCTTCAGCGGCAGCGTACAATACGTTCCGCGCGACAATGCGAATGATGAGGATAAATACAAACATGTGAAGTCCAGCCGTGAGTCTTACCACGCCGGTCTGAAATACGAAAATGCCGGTTTCTTCGGTCAATACGCAGGCTCTTTTGCCAAATATGCTGATTTGGACAATAATGCAAAAGTTGTTAAAGTAGGTACGGAAAATCCTGTTAAGGATTACCAAGTACACCGCGTAGTTGCCGGTTACGATGCCAATGACCTGTACGTTTCTGTTGCCGGTCAGTATGAAGCTGCTAAAAACAACGAGGTTGGTTCTCCCACTATTGGTAAAAAACACGAGCAAACTCAAGTTGCCGCTACTGCCGCTTACCGTTTTGGCAACGTAACGCCTCGCGTTTCTTACGCTCACGGCTTCAAAGCTAAAGTGAATGGTGAGAAAGTAGCGGATAATAAATACCAATACGACCAAGTTATTGTTGGTGCCGACTACGACTTCTCCAAACGCACTTCCGCTCTGGTTTCTGCCGGTTGGTTGAAACAAGGCAAAGGCGCGGAAAAAGTCGAAAAAACTGCCAGCATGGTTGGTCTGCGTCACAAATTCTAATCTGAAAAGATTGGTATCAACAAAAAGCCTGTCGTCAGACAGGCTTTTTTATTTGAAATGATTCGTTTGCTATTTAATACGGCAGCCTTCATTTTCACGAGAGTGGGCATTTATCGGGAAAGCAGAAACTTCTCCGCCGTCATTCCCGCGCAGGCGAGAATCTAGGATGCGGAATCTCAAGAAACCGTTATACCCGATAAGTTTCCGCACTGACAGACCTAGATTCCCGCCTGCGCGGGAATGACGAATCCATCCGCACGGAAACCTGCACCACGTCATTCCCACAAACCTACATTCCGTCATTCCCACGAAAGTGGGAATCCAGAACGTAAAATCTTAAGAAACCGTTTTATCCGATAAGTTTCCGCACCGACAGACCTAGATTCCCGCCTGCGCGGGAATGACGAGTTTCAAGATGACGGTGTTATCGGGAATGACGGTTCGGGTATTTTCTTACGCCCGCCCTGCGCCTGTAAACGGTAAGTGCATCAAAAATGCCGTCTGAAAGGTTTTCAGACGGCATTTGTTCATGGGCCGCGCCCGGGCGGTTTTGGCAAAATCAGTCGGCAACAGCCATCAGACTGGCGTTGCCGCCGGCGGCTGTGGTGTTGACGCTGCAAGAGATTTCTTCAAACACTTGCAGGATATCCAAGCCTTGTTCGGACGGGAGGATGCGGATGAGTGCGCCGTCGTGGGCGGCAAGTTCCTGTTTGCGTGCGCTGTCCAAAGGCGACAGGGCAGCAACGTGGCTGATGCCGGCGGTTTCGGGTTTGCCGTTGACCAGCAGCAGACCTTCCAAGTCGGCAGTGTAGGAAGCCAGCGGGCTGTCGGGTTCGACCACTGCCTGTACGCCGGAGGCGGCAAGTTCGGTCAGTGCGGCAAAGGCTTGAACCGTGCTGCCGCCGTGTATCCAAACGCGTTTTGGCGCGTGCCATGAGATGCTGTTGCGCTCGCCGGTCGGGCCGGTAAGGACGGTTTCGGCACGGCGCAGGGTGCGGATGCGGGCGTGTCCCAAAGCGGCCGCTGCGGCTTTTTTCTCTTCGGCGTTGAACGGCAGTTTGTGAACCAGTGCTTCGAGGCGTTTGAGCGCGGCTTCGTCTGCCTGTCCGATTTGGCTCAGGGTCGGGGCAACCCATTCAGGGATGCGGGTCAGTTTTTGCAGGTAGAACGAACCGCCTGCTTTGGGACCTGTGCCGGACAGACCGTGTCCGCCGAAGGGCTGTACGCCGACGACTGCGCCGACGATGTTGCGGTTGACGTAAACGTTGCCGGCTTCGATGCGGCTGCGGATGTGGCGTACCGTGCCTTCGATGCGGCTGTGTACGCCGTGGGTCAGGGCGTAGCCTTTGCTGTTGATTTGGTCGATGACGCTGTCGAGTTCGTCGGCACGGTAGCGGACGACGTGCAGGACGGGACCGAAGACTTCGCGTTGCAGTTCGTTGAGGTTATTCAATTCAAACAGGATGGGGCGAACGAACGTGGATTTTTCGGAATCGACATCGGCGGCGGTTTTGACTTCGTGGTAAGACTTGGCAACGCCTTTCATTTTGTTGATGTGGTTCAACAGGTTTTGCTGCGCTTCGGCATCGATGACGGGGCCGACATCGGTGGTGAGCTGAATCGGTTTGCCGACGACGAGTTCGTCCATCGCGCCTTTGATCATGTCGAGCATACGGTCGGCAACGTCTTCTTGGACGCACAAGATACGCAGGGCGGAGCAGCGTTGTCCCGCGCTGTCGAAGGCGGAGTTCAATACGTCGGCGCAGACTTGTTCGGCAAGTGCGGTGGAATCGACAATCATGGCGTTTTGTCCGCCGGTTTCGGCAATCAGGACGGGATTGTCGTTGCGTTTGGCAAGGGCTTTGTTGATCAGGCGCGCCACTTCGGTCGAGCCGGTGAAAATTACGCCGCCGATGCGGGCATCGTTGGTCAATGCCGCACCCACGTCGCCTGCGCCGAGGACGAGTTGCAGGGAGGAAGTCGGGATGCCGGCTTCGTGCATGAGGGAAACGGCATAACCGGCAATCAGGCTGGTTTGTTCGGCGGGTTTGGCGATAACGGTGTTGCCTGCCGCCAATGCGGACACGACTTCGCCGGTAAAGATGGCGAGCGGGAAGTTCCACGGGCTGATGGCGACAATCGCGCCGACGGCTTTTGCGTCTTGAGGCAGGGTGTGTTCGGCTTCGTTTGCGTAGTAGCGGCAGAAATCGACGGCTTCGCGCACTTCGGCAATGGCGTTGTTCAGCGTTTTGCCCGCTTCGCGCACGGCAAGCATCATCAGCGCGGGGGTGTGCTGTTCGAGCAGGTCGGCGAAACGGCGCAGGCAGGCGGCGCGTTCGGCGGCAGGTGTCGCACTCCATTCGGGGAACGCGGCAACGGCTGCGCCAACCGCTTCTTGGGCAAGCGCGGCATCGGCAAAGCTGACCGTACCGACAACATCGCCGTGGTCGGCAGGGTTTTTAATCGGTTGCGCTTCGCCGACATCGCGGGCTTTGCCGTTGACGATGGATGCGGCATGGAAGTCTTGCGCGGCGGCTTTGTTCATCTGTTCTTGAAGCTGCTGCAATACGTTTTCGTTGCTCAAGTCCACGCCTTGCGAGTTCAGACGGCATTTGCCGTACAAATCGCGCGGCAGCGGCAGGGCGTTGTGCAGGTGGATGCCTTGTTCGGCGATGGTGTCGAACGGGCTCTTAATCAGGCGGTCGATACTGATGTTTTCATCAACGATTTGGTTGACGAAAGACGAGTTCGCGCCGTTTTCCAACAGGCGGCGCACCAAGTAGGCGAGCAGGGTTTCGTGCGTACCGACCGGGGCGTACACGCGCACGCGGCGGCCTAAGTTTTGCGGGCCGACGACTTGGTCGTACAGGGTTTCGCCCATACCGTGCAGGCATTGGTGTTCAAAGTCTTTGCCTTTGCCCATTTGGTAAATCGCGCCCAAAGTGTAGGCGTTGTGCGTGGCAAATTGCGGGAATACCGCGTCTTGCGCGGAAAGCAGTTTGCGCGCGCAGGCGAGGTAGGAGATGTCGGTGTGGACTTTGCGGGTGTAGGTCGGATAGCCGTTCAAGCCGTCCACTTGCGCCCATTTGATTTCGCTGTCCCAATACGCGCCTTTGACGAGGCGGATCATCAGTTTTTGGTTGTTGCGGCGGGCAAGGTCGATCAGGTAGTCGATAACGAACGGACAACGTTTTTGGTAGGCTTGAACAACGAAACCGATACCTTTGTAGCCGGCCAAGTCAGGGTCTGAAACCAAAGCTTCCATCAAGTCCAAAGACAATTCGAGACGGTTGGCTTCTTCGGCGTCGATGTTGATACCGATATCGTATTTTTTAC
The DNA here is from genome assembly GCF_018224585.1 of Neisseria sp. Marseille-Q1983. Classification (NCBI taxonomy): domain Bacteria; kingdom Pseudomonadati; phylum Pseudomonadota; class Betaproteobacteria; order Neisseriales; family Neisseriaceae; genus Neisseria; species Neisseria sp. Marseille-Q1983. Next base: position 33,055 of record NZ_JAGTUI010000003.1, on the reverse strand, counting down.
CTAAAAGGAACAATTCTTTCAGGCGGGGTAAGAGTTCACTCATCACGCGTCCGTGTTGGGCGCGCGAGTAGCGAGGGTGGATGGCGGAGAGTTTGACGGAAATACCGTTGCCTTCGTAAACGCCTTGTCCTGCCGCATCTTTGCCGATGGCGTGGATGGCTTCGACATAGTCGCGGTAGTAGCGGTCGGCATCGGCTTGGGTGTAGGCGGCTTCGCCCAACATATCGAAGGAGAAGCGGTAGCCCATTTTTTCGCGTTCTTTGCCGTTTTGCAGGGCTTCTTCAATGGTCTGTCCGGTGACGAACTGTTTGCCCAGAAGCCGCATGGCGTAATTTACGCCTTGGCGGATGAGCGGTGCGCCGCCTTTGCTGATCAGGCGGCTGAGTGCGGAACTCATTTGTTTGTCGTTCGTGGCGGTCAGTTTGCCGGTAATCAGCAGGCCCCAGGCGGCGGCGTTGACGAAGAGGGAAGGGCTGTTGTTCAAATGGCTTTTCCAGTTGCCGTCTGAAATCTTGTCGGCAATCAGGCGGTCGCGCGTGGCGTTGTCGGGGATACGCAGCAGGGCTTCTGCCAGACACATCAGCGCGATGCCTTCTTCGCTGGAGAGTGAAAACTCGTGCATCAGCGCATCCACGCCGCCGGCTTTGGTGCGGCCGGCGCGGACTTGGGTAACCAAACGGCGGGCAAGCTCGGAGGCGGCGTTGCGCTCTTCGTCACTCATCTGTGCACGTTGCAACATATCCTGTACGGCTTCGATTTCATTACGGCGGTAGGCATCGGTTATCGCTTGGCGCAGGGCAGTTTGTGCCGGAAATGCAAAATGAAACATTTTTTGGATTCTCCAAAGTTTTTCGGGGGGTTCAGACGGCATCGGTGCGGCCTGAATACGGTAATATCGTAATAAATCCGCAGATGAAATACAAGGCTTCAAATGCGGGTAGGTTTGGTGCTTCCGTTTCTTTGAAAATGAAACGGGTAAAACACAAATAAGGCCTGTATGCAGGCAAGGTTTATTTGTGTTTGACCCGGAAACGGGTTCAGACGGCACGAACCGGGATGCCGTGCCGTCTGAAAGGGGTTTATCGGGCGGCGCGGTAGTCTGCGTCGGCTTTTTCAAAACGTTCTTGGGTTTCTCGGGAAGGTTCTTTGTTGAACAGGGAAACCAACACGGCAATGATTAAGCAGACAATAAAGCCCGGCACGATTTCGTACATCGTCAACAAGCCGCTTTCGCCTGCCGCTTGAGCCGGTTTTTTCACCCATTCCGCCCACACGACAACGGTTAACGCGCCTGCAACCATACCCGACAACGCGCCGTAGGCAGTGATGCGTTTCCACAATACGGACAGAATCACAATCGGGCCGAACGCCGCGCCGAAACCTGCCCACGCATAAGACACCAGTCCCAATACTTTGCTGTTCGGATCGGAAGCAATCAGGATGGAAATCACGGCAATCGCCAAGACCATCAGGCGGCCGACCCATACCAATTCCGACTGTTGCGCGTTTTTACGCAAAAAGCCTTTGTAGAAGTCTTCGGTAATCGCGCTGGAGCAAACCAAAAGCTGGCAGGACAGGGTGGACATCACCGCCGCCAAAATCGCGCTCAAAATAATGCCGGCAATCCAAGGGTTGAACAGCAGGGTGGAAAGCGCGATGAAGATGCGTTCGTGGTTGCCGCTCATAGAAGAAACTTTGTCGGGATTTGCACCGAAATACGCAATGCCGAAATAACCGACCGCTACCGCGCCCGCAAGGCACAACGCCATCCAAGTCATACCGATGCGGCGTGCGGATACCAGCGATTTCGCGCTTTCGGCGGCCATAAAGCGCGCCAAAATGTGCGGCTGTCCGAAATAGCCCAAGCCCCAGGCGGCGGTGGAAATGATGCCGATGACGGTCGTACCGGCAAACAGGCTGCCGTATTCCTTACCCGTGCCTGCGGCGACGCTTTGAATCGCGGCAGACATCTGTTCCGCGCCGCCCAAGCCCAGATAGACCATTACCGGCGTTAAAATCAGGGCGAAAATCATCAAAGAAGCCTGCAGCGTATCCGTCCAGCTGACCGCCAAGAAACCGCCCAAGAAGGTATAGGCGATGGTCGCGCCCGCGCCCAGCCACATTGCCTGATTGTAAGTCATACCTTCAAACAGGCTTTGGAACAGGGTTGCGCCCGCAACAATGCCCGAGGCGCAATAAATCGTGAAGAAAAATAAGATAATCAGTGCGGAAACCACTTTCATCAAGTGTCCGCCCGCACCGAAGCGGTGGAAGAAATAATCCGGCAGCGTCAGCGCATTGTTGGCATATTCGGTATGCACGCGCAGGCGGCCCGCCACCAAAAGCCAGTTGAAATACGCGCCGACCAAGAGGCCGATGGCAATCCAGGCTTCGTTTAAACCGCTCAAATAAATCGCGCCCGGCAGACCCATCAAAAGCCAGCCCGACATATCGGACGCGCCGGCCGACATCGCCGTAACAAACGGGCCCAGGCTGCGGCCACCCAAAATGTAATCGTCGAAATTGCGCGTAGAAAAATAGGCGGCAAGCCCGATGAGAAGGACTGCAACCAGATAGATTGCAAAAGTGATGTACATGGGATTCATGTGCTATTCCTCGTCTAAAACTTCAGAATTACAGGCTTTGAAATTGCAAGCAACTTGCGCCTGAAATGTTTTTCTAATAAAAGTACAACGGAAAATCCGGACATCTGAAAGGGGATTCGGATAAATTATCTTCAATCACAATAAGATATGTAATGAAACTATATGAAATTGTAAATAATTTGATTCAGCATAACCCAATTTCTGTTGTTTGCAAAGCACTTATGGCTCAAAAATCCGGGTTTGAAACGATGCGCGGCGGAAAAATCATTTAAAACAGCATATTGTTTTGTAGTGTCTTGTAACCGGGCGTTGCGCGGAATATGAAATCCGTTTTCAGGCGGCAGGTGTCTTGAAGTGTAATTTAGCAACCGCAAAGGGAGTGCGCGGTATGTTTTGCCGATTATCCGCCGCCCGTTTTCAGACGGCATTTTTCCTTATACAATAGCCGCTTGAATTTGATATGTTCAGGAAGGATACAGATTATGTTCGGCAAGCAGCTTTTTGAAGAAGTCGGCTCGAAAATCAGCGAAACCATCGCCAACAGCCCTGCCAAAGATGTGGAAAAAAATATTAAGGCGATGCTGGGCGGCGCGTTCAACCGTATGGATTTGGTTACGCGCGAAGAATTCGACATCCAGCAGCAGGTTTTAATCAAAACCCGTACCAAACTGGCGGCTTTGGAAGCGCGTTTGGCGAAACTCGAAGCCGCGCAAAATCCCGAACGGGCAGCATTGGAAGCGGCTGAAGCCGATGCCGAAGAAGCTGTCGCCGAAACCGCCCCGCAAGCCGCAGCCGGCGAATAAGGCCGTCTGAAATATGTCGCTTGCCTTGGTTTACAGCCGCGCCTTGAGCGGTATGAATGCGCCGTTGGTCGAAGTGGAAGCCCACCTTGCCAACGGCCTGCCGCATTTCAACATCGTCGGACTGCCCGATACGGAAGTAAAGGAAAGCCGCGACCGCGTCCGTGCCGCCATCATCCAAAGCGGCTTCGAGTTTCCCGCCAAAAAAATCACCGTCAACCTCGCCCCCGCCGACCTGCCCAAAGAGTCGGGGCGTTTCGACCTGCCGATTGCAATCGGCATCCTTGCCGCATCGGGGCAGGTTGCGCCCGAAAAGCTGGCAGAATACGAGTTTGCGGGGGAATTGGCACTGTCGGGGCTGTTGCGCCCCGTGCGCGGCGCGTTGGCAATGGCGTGGCAGGGTATGCAGGCAAAACGTGCATTTGTTTTGCCTGAAGAAAACGCAGGACAAGCCGCCGTGATGCGCGGCATTACCGTTTACGGCGCGCGCTCTTTGGGCGAAGTCGCCGCCCATTTGAACGGCATCGAACCTTTGGCGCAAACCGAATGCCAAGTTCCTCAAATGCCGTCTGAACATGGCGGACAACCTGATTTGTGTGATGTGAAAGGTCAGCACACTGCCCGCCTTGCTTTGGAAATCGCTGCCGCAGGCGGACACAGCCTTTTGATGATGGGTCCGCCGGGAACGGGCAAGTCTATGCTCTCCCAACGGCTGCCCGGCATCCTGCCGCCGCTGACCGAAGACGAATTGGTCGAAGTGTGGGCATTGCGTTCGCTCCTGCCCAACCACCAACAACAACTCGACAGCAACCGTCCTTTCCGCAGTCCGCACCACAGCGCCAGCGCGGCGGCTATGGTCGGCGGCGGTTCGGATCCGCGTCCGGGCGAGATTTCATTGGCACATCACGGCGTTTTGTTTTTGGACGAATTGCCCGAGTTCGACCGCAAAGTTTTGGAAGTGTTGCGCGAACCTTTGGAAAACGGTGAAATCCACATTTCCCGCGCGGCGCGCCAAGCCGTCTATCCCGCCAAATTCCAGCTTGTCGCCGCCATGAACCCCTGCCCGTGCGGTTATCTCGGGCATCCCGTCAAACCCTGCCGCTGCACGCCCGAAAGTGTCGCGCGTTACCGCAGCAAGATTTCCGGCCCGCTGCTTGACCGCATCGATTTGACCATCGAAGTCCCCAGCCTGTCCGCCGCCGAACTGATGCAGCAGGAAGCAGGGGAAAGCAGTGCAAACGTTTTGGAACGCGTCATCGCCGCCCGTGACAAACAATACGCACGGCAGGGCAAAGTGAATGCCGCCTTGAGCGTCAGCGAACTCGACACGTCCGCCCGCATCCAAAAAGAAGCGCAGGAAGCCTTGGGCGGACTGTTGGAAAAACTCTCCCTCTCCGCCCGCAGTTTCCACCGCATTATGCGCGTGGCGCGTACGCTGGCGGATCTGTCGGGCGACGAAGAAGTCGGCAGAAGCCATGTTTTGAAAGCCATAGGTTTCCGCCGCGCTTTATGACTTTATAAAAGGCATCGGGGCGGGTTTTGCCCAAATATGGCAATATTGTTAGAATATCCGTCCGCACGCAAACGGCGTTAATGCCGTCTGAAATACATTAAGGTATGTTTATGAACAAATTTTCCCAATCCGGAAAAGGTCTGTCCGGTTTTTTCTTCGGTTTGATACTGGCGACGGTCATTATTGCCGGTATTTTGTTTTATCTGAACCAGAGCGGTCAAAATGCGTTCAAAATCCCGATTCCGTCGAAGCAGCCTGCAGAAACGGAAATCCTGAAACCGAAAAACCAGCCTAAGGAAGACATCCAACCTGAACCGGCCGATCAAAACGCCTTGTCCGAACTGGATGCTGCGAAAGAGGCAGAGCAGTCGGATGCGGAAAAAGCTGCCGACAAGCAGCCCGTTGCCGACAAAGCCGACGAGGTTGAGGAAAAGGCGGGCGAGTCGGAGCGGGAAAAGTCGGACGGACAGGCAGTGCGCAAGAAAGCACTGACGGAAGAGCGTGAACAAACCGTTGGGGAAAAAGCGCAGAAGAAAGATGCCGAAACGGTTAAAAAACAAGCGGTAAAACCGTCTAAAGAAACAGAGAAAAAAGCTTCAAAAGAAGAGAAAAAGGCGGAAAAGGAAAAAGTTGCACCCAAACCGACCCCGGAACAAATCCTCAACAGCGGCAGCATCGAAAAAGCGCGCAGTGCCGCCGCCAAAGAAGGGCAGAAGCCGAACACGCCCGCCAAGGCGGAAGCAACGCATTATCTGCAAATGGGCGCGTATGCCGACCGTCAGAGCGCGGAAGGGCAGCGTGCCAGACTGGCAATTTTGGGCGTGCCTTCCAAAGTGGTCGGCTATCAGGCGGGACATAAAACGCTTTACCGGGTGCAAAGCGGCAATATGTCTGCCGATGCGGTGAAAAAAATGCAGGACGATTTGAAAAAGCACGGGGTTGCCAGCCTGATCCGTGCTATTGAAGGCAAATAATTATGAAGCTCAAACATCTGTTGCCGCTGTTGCTGTCGGCAGTGTTGTCCGCACAGGCATATGCCCTGACGGAGGGGGAAGACTATATTGTTTTGGATAAGCATGTCCCGCAGCAACAATCGGGAAAAATCGAAGTTTTGGAATTTTTCGGCTATTTTTGCGTACATTGCCATCATTTCGACCCCTTGTTATTGAAGCTGGGCAAGGCATTGCCGTCTGATGCCTATTTGAGGACGGAACACGTGGTTTGGCGGCCTGAAATGCTCGGATTGGCCAGAATGGCGGCCGCCGTCAATTTGTCAGGTTTGAAATATCAGGCAAACCCTGCCGTGTTTAAAGCAGTTTACGAACAAAAAATCCGCTTGGAAAACAGGTCGGTTGCCGGAAAATGGGCTTTGTCTCAAAAAGGCTTTGACGGCAAAAAACTGATGCGCGCCTACGACTCTCCTGCGGCAGCGGCTGCTGCATCAAAAATGCAGCAATTGACGGAACAGTACCGCATCGACAGTACGCCGACCGTTGTCGTCGGCGGAAAATACCGCGTTATCTTCAATAATGGCTTTGACGGCGGTGTTCATACGATTAAAGAATTGGTTGCCAAAGTCAGGGAAGAACGCAAGCGTCAGACCCCTGCTGTACAGAAATAGCCGAACTCCCGTATCCGAAAGAAGCGCAAGCAATGGATTTTCTGATTGTCCTGAAAGCCCTGATGATGGGCTTGGTAGAAGGTTTTACCGAATTTTTACCGATTTCCAGCACCGGACATTTGATTGTGTTCGGCAATCTGATTGATTTTCACAGCAATCACAAGGTTTTTGAAATTACCATCCAGCTCGGTGCGGTTTTGGCGGTAGTGTTTGAATACCGGCAGCGTTTCAGCAATGTGTTGCATGGCGTGGGAAAAGACCGGAAAGCCAACCGCTTCGTCCTCAATCTTGCCATTGCTTTTATACCGGCTGCCGTGATGGGGCTGTTGTTCGGCAAACAAATCAAAGAGTATCTGTTTAACCCCTTGAGTGTTGCAGTCATGCTGGTTTTGGGCGGTTTTTTTATTTTGTGGGTGGAGAAACGCCAAAGCCGAGCAGAGCCTAAAATTGTCGATGTTGATGCATTGCGTCCGATTGATGCGTTGATGATCGGCGTTGCCCAAGTGTTTGCACTGGTTCCAGGTACGTCCCGTTCGGGCAGTACGATTATGGGCGGGATGCTTTGGGGAATCGAGCGGAAAACGGCAACGGAGTTTTCATTTTTCTTGGCCGTTCCGATGATGGTTGCAGCAACGGCTTATGATGTCCTGAAGCATTACCGGTTTTTCACCCTGTATGATGTCGGTTTGATTCTGATAGGCTTTATTGCCGCTTTTGTTTCCGGTTTAGTAGCGGTCAAAGCACTGCTGAAGTTTGTTTCCAAAAAAAACTATATCCCGTTTGCCTATTACCGTATTGTTTTTGGTATTGCCATCATTATATTGTGGCTGTCAGGCTGGATAAGTTGGGAATAAAGTCATGTATCCGGTTTGAGAATATATTTTCGGGTCGGATTTATGTCGGACGGCAGAGAGATGATGTTAGATTAATCAGTACCCTGATTTGTTTCAGAGTTTAAAAGAAAATACTTTCTATTGCACTAACTAATCAATGTTACCGCAGTTGCATCGTTACAGCGGCTTTGAACTGGAGAAGCCGCCTCGAAATGGCTTTGATGGGCATTTAAACGCAATATGCCGGAGAGAATCATGGAATTTATCCAACTGATCCAACTGCTTGCGAACAGGTTGACAGTAAACCGCAAATGGCATGCCTACCTGTACTGCCTGCCGTTTACCGCCTATTGGGTATCGGCGGACAAAGAGATTGTCCGAACGCTCGTTATGGGAGACGGGTTTTTTGTTTTGATACTTTGTACGGCATTATTCGGTATGTGGTTCTTCTGCCGCCGGCAGCGGTGGTTGTGGGTTCTCCCCTATCTCTGCATATTCAAGATTTTATTGTCCCTTATCTAGCCTGTACCGCCCCGCCTCGGGGCGGTTTTTTACTGCCTCCGGCAAACATCTGCCGAAATAAGTTTTAAACCCGATTAAAAGCCGTTTCAGACGGCATTTGCCACAATAACCTCATCCAATTAAGCCTGTTTGCCGGTTTATCAAGGATTGAAAATAAAAGGCTGTGTTTTAATATTCCGTTGATGTAGCTCTAATTAGCCGTACAAATGCCATGTTATTTAATGGGGTCGATTTCTGCACAAACGGAAATACGGCTTTCCCTTGCAAAGGGATGGAATCGGGCGGGTATTCAAACACAGCCGAAATAAAAAACAAAATAAAAAAGCACATACCTTTTATGGTGTGTGCTTTTTTATTTGGTGGAGGTAAGCGGGATCGAACCGCTGACCTCTTGCATGCCATGCAAGCGCTCTACCAACTGAGCTATACCCCCAAAATATGGTGGCGAATCAGGGATTCGAACCCCGGACACAAGGATTATGATTCCTCTGCTCTAACCGACTGAGCTAATTCGCCGTTTCGTGAAGTCGCTATTATATGTTTTTTTGTTTTTTTGACAAGCCGTATTTTCTAATTTTAAATTAGTGCACTGTTTTTAAATATTAAAAATTTTATGCCGTCTGAAAATGGTTAAGACGGCATGAGGATTAGAGTTTGTGGCAGATGTCGCCAAAACAAAATCCTGTCCAATCGATATTGATATTTTTACCGAATGCGATGACTTTAAACAACTCTCCCATTTCATGTTGGTTGATTAGTTTTTGAACAGCGGCGGCTTCACGGATATAGGCTGCCGAATCCGTTTTCCCCGTCTGTGCCAATAGCTCGGTAATGCCCAGGTTCAATAAGAAATGGGATTGGGGAAGGTAACCTATCAAATCTAATCCGGCATCCGTCCCTGCTTGTGCAATGTCGGTAAAGTTGACATGTGCGGTCAGATCGGCCAATCCGATGAAGTCAAAAGGATTGTGGATAACGTGATGTCGGTAGTGTCCGATCAGAGTACCTTGATTGCGTTGAGGGTGGTAATACTGCGCTGCATCAAAACCGTAGTCGATGAATATCATACAGCCGTGTTCGAGTCTTGAGGCAAGGGTGCGGATAAAGGCATATTGTTGCGGATGTAGTTCGCTGGTATAGGGGGAAGTTATTTTTGGGAAGTAGAGGGAAGCCAAGGCAGATAGCTGCAAGTCGTGCAGCGGTCGTGCCGAATAGGTAAAACGGTCATTATCTAGGCAAACGCCGACATGCTCGAATGAGCCGCCTTCATCTTTACGGATGATTTCGACAGGCATGGCATCGAGTACTTCGTTACCGATGATGATGCCGTCAAATGTTTCCGGAAGTGCAGATAAGTGGACAATTTTTTGGGCAGCTTGAGGTGCGAGGGTCTGAATCAGGTCTTTCTGGCGAGCAGCCAGCTCCGGCGATACTTCAATAATATAGTAACGGTTAATGCCGTCTGAAAGGTTGTTTAACAAATCGGCGGCGAGTTGACCGGTCCCTGCACCGAATTCATAGATATTGCCTGCGGTTTGGGGTAGGAGTTCTTGAAGTTGGCGCGCCAGTGTTCGGGCGAACAGGGGGGTAAGGGTCGGGGCGGTAATAAAATCCCCGTCGTTACCGATTTTATGGCTGCCTCCGGTGTAATAGCCGTATTGCGGGGCGTATAAAACCAGCTCCATAAAACGTGAAAATGGAATCCAATTTCTATGCTTTTTGATTTCTTCGGCAAGGAGGGTTTGAAGGTTGGCTGAGGATTGTTGCGCGGCAGGGGAGGGTAGGGGGAGGGTCATGATAAGTGTTATCTTTTGTAAATTTATTGAATTTCCGTACATGGTACACGTTGGTACGGTTACTGTCATGGTTTTATTTTAATACTATATATTGTAGTTAATTTATTAAATTTCTATTATATAGTAATTTATTTCTTTGGTTACTCTATACTGTGTATAACTTCCTGTTATTGGTGTTTTTTTATCTTATTGTTTTAAAAGGAGTTTAAAATTTCAGATATGTTAATGAAGTTTTCTGTCTTGATTTGACCGAGTGTTTAAAATTTCTTATAGTGTCGATTAGTGGGAGAATGTGGGTCAAAGTGTCTTCTTTGCCCTTATTTAATTTTAACTTCAACTTGGGACATCTATGTTCGGCGGCGCACATGAATTGAGTATCGACAGTAAAGGGCGGTTGGCGGTTCCTGCCAAATTCCGCGATATTCTGTCGCGCCTCTATACGCCTGCCGTGGTAGTAACGCTTGAGTCGAAGCATAAGCTGTTGATGTATCCTGTTGCAGAGTGGGAAAAGGTCGCGGCGCAACTTTTGAACTTAAAAGTGGCGGATAACCCTGTTTTACGACGGTTTCAAAATCTTCTGCTGCATAACGCGGAAATTTTGGAATGGGATAGTGCCGGTCGGGTATTGGTTCCTGCTGGGCTGAGGAAGAGGGTGGTTTTTGACCGTGAAGTTGTTCTGGTTGGGCGGGCCAACCGTTTGGAGCTTTGGGGTCGTGAGCAGTGGGAGGCCGAAATGGTTCAGGCTTTGGATGACGATCCTGACGAACTTGCCTTCCAGTTGAGTCAGACGGATTTGCAATTGTGAGTGGAGCAGAAAGTTACCGGCATATCACGGTCTTGCTGAATGAGGCGGTAGATGCGCTTGCCGTGCGCGAAGACGGTGTCTATGTGGACGGTACGTTCGGCAGGGGAGGGCATTCCCGGCTGATTTTGTCGCGTTTGGGCGATGCGGGGCGGTTGATTGTTTTCGACAAAGACCCGCAGGCGATTGCTGTGGCAGAAGAGCTGGCGCGTTCGGACAAACGGGTCGGTGTCGTGCATGGCGGTTTTGCTTCGTTTCAGACGGCATTGGACGGTTTGGGTATCGGCAAGGTGGACGGTGCGTTGTTTGATTTGGGGATTTCGTCTCCGCAAATCGATGACGGCAGCCGCGGTTTCAGCTTCCGTTTCGATGCCCCTTTGGATATGCGTATGGATACGACGCGCGGTATGTCTGCCGCAGAGTGGATAGCGGTTGCGTCGGAACAGGATTTGCACGAGGTAATCAAGAATTATGGTGAAGAGCGGTTTAGCCGCCAGATTGCGCGCGCCATTGTTGCGCAACGGGCGGAAAGTCCAATCGATACAACCCGCAAGCTGGCGCAGATCGTGGCACAAAACGTCCGTACTCGTGAGCGGGGGCAAGATCCTGCAACACGTACTTTCCAGGCGGTCCGCATCTTTATTAACCGCGAGCTTGAAGAAGTAGGGGCAGTATTGCCGCAGGTCATGTGTCGTCTGAAACAGGGCGGACGTTTGGCGGTCATTGCTTTCCATTCGTTGGAAGACCGCATTGTGAAGCAGTTTGTCAAAAAATATTCGCAACACGCGCCCCTACCGCGCTGGGCGGCGGTCAGGGAAGCGGATTTGCCCGAGCCGCCCCTGAAAATCGTGGGCAGGGCATTAAAGCCGGGTGAGGCGGAAATTGCCGCCAATCCGAGGGCGAGAAGTGCGGTTTTGCGTGTGGCGGAGCGGACTGCCGGTCCGATACCGGAACAATAACAGAGAAAAACGTCTGAACGGCAATGAACAAATTGAATTTCCTTCTGCTGCTTGCGGTGTGTGTTTCCGCTTTTTCCGTTGTGATGCAGCAAAACCAGTACAGGCTCAACTTCACAGCTTTGGACAAGGCGAAAAAACAGGAAATCGCCTTGGAGCAGGATTATGCGCAAATGAGGCTGCAACAGGCGCGTTTGGCGAACCACGAAGCGATCAGGGCGGCGGCAGAAAAACAAAACCTCCATCCGCCGGTTTCGGGCAATACCTTTATGGTGGAACATCAAAGATAGAAGCAGCCTGTGTGCCGGAATCGGATTCCTGCGTCAGGATAATAATAACGAGAAGTAAAAATGTTGATTAAGAGCGAATATAAGCCCCGGATGCTGCCCAAAGAAGAGCAGGTCAAAAAGCCGATGACCAGTAACGGACGGATCAGCTTCGTCCTGATGGCAATGGCGGTCTTGTTTGCCGGTTTGATTGCCCGCGGACTGTATCTGCAGACGGTAACGTATGAATTTTTGAAAGAACAGGGCGACAACCGGATTGTGCGGACTCAAACATTGCCGGCTACACGCGGTACGGTTTCGGACCGGAACGGTGCGGTTTTGGCGTTGAGCGCGCCGACGGAGTCCCTGTTTGCCGTGCCTAAAGATATGAAGGAAATGCCGTCTGCCGCACAATTGGAACGCCTGTCCGAGCTTGTCGATGTGCCGGTTGATGTTTTGAGGAACAAGCTCGAACAGAAAGGCAAGTCGTTTATCTGGATCAAGCGGCAGCTCGATCCCAAGGTTGCCGAAGAGGTCAAAGCCTTGGGTTTGGAAAACTTTGTATTTGAAAAAGAATTAAAACGCCATTACCCGATGGGCAACCTGTTTGCACACGTCATCGGATTTACCGATATTGACGGCAAAGGTCAGGAAGGTTTGGAACTTTCGCTTGAAGACAGCCTGCATGGCGAAGACGGCGCGGAAGTCGTATTGCGGGATCGGGAAGGCAATATTGTGGACAGTTTGGATTCTCCGCGTAATAAAGCCCCGCAAAACGGCAAAGACATTATTCTTTCTCTGGATCAGAGGATTCAGACTTTGGCTTATGAAGAGTTGAATAAGGCAGTCGAATACCATCAGGCAAAAGCCGGAACGGTGGTGGTGTTGGATGCCCGTACTGGGGAAATCCTCGCATTGGTCAATACGCCTGCCTATGAGCCCAACAAACCCGGTCAGGCAGACAGCGAACAGAGGCGCAACCGCGCCGTAACCGATATGATTGAACCCGGTTCTGCCATGAAGCCGTTTACCATTGCCAAAGCATTGGATTCAGGCAAAGTGGATGCAACCGATACGTTCAATACCCTGCCTTACAAAATCGGTCCGGCTACCGTACAAGATACCCATGTTTATCCTACTTTGGATGTGCGCGGCATTATGCAAAAATCTTCCAACGTCGGTACCAGTAAACTTTCTGCCATGTTTACGCCTAAAGAAATGTACGATTTCTATCACGATTTAGGTGTGGGCGTGCGTATGCATTCAGGCTTTCCCGGCGAGACTGCAGGTTTGTTGAGAAGCTGGCGCAGATGGCAAAAAATCGAACAGGCAACCATGTCTTTCGGTTATGGCCTGCAATTAAGCTTATTGCAATTGGCGCGTGCCTATACTGTCTTGACCCATGACGGTGAATTGTTGCCGGTCAGCTTTGAAAAACAAGCGGTTGCACCTAAAGGCAAGCGTGTTATCAAAGCCTCTACTGCGAAAAAAGTGCGCGAGTTGATGGTTTCCGTTACTGAACCCGGCGGTACGGGTACGGCGGGTGCGGTAGATGGTTTCGACGTCGGCGCAAAAACCGGTACGGCGCGTAAGTTGGTCAACGGGCGTTACGTCGATAACAAACACGTTGCCACTTTCATCGGTTTTGCACCTGCCAAAAATCCCCGTGTGATTGTGGCGGTAACCATCGACGAACCGACTGCAAACGGTTACTACGGCGGCGTAGTGACAGGGCCGCCCTTCAAAAAAATTATGGGTGGTAGCCTGAACATCTTGGGCGTTTCTCCGACCAAGCCCCTGACCGCCGCAGCCGTCAAAACACCGTCTTAATCCAAGTATCAACGAGATTGTTTTATGTTCAGCAAGTTAACCCCTTTGGCTGAAACCGGCATTCCGCCCCTGTCGTGTGCAAACGCGGCAGGGCGTTTGTTGCATTCAGACAGCCGCCAAATCAAACAAGGCGATATTTTCGTTGCCTGTCTGGGCGAATATGCCGACGGTCGCAGTTATATCCCCGCCGCCGTTGCCAACGGCGCGGCTTTTGTTTTTTGGGACGACGACGGCAAATTTGCGTGGAATCCGGAATGGAAAGTCCCCAATCAAGGCATCAAAGATTTGAAACACCGCGCCGGCATATTGGCGGCACAGGTTTACGGCAACGTTTCAGACGGCCTCAAAGTCTGGGGCGTAACCGGTACCAACGGCAAAACCTCCATTACGCAATGGCTGGCGCAGGCCGCCGATTTGTTGGGCGAAAAAACCGCCATTATCGGCACGGTCGGCAACGGCTTTTGGGGCGCGTTGGAAGAAACCACGCACACCACCCCCGCCCCCGTCGATGTCCAAACCCTGCTCTACCGTTTCCGTCAACAAGGCGCAACCGCCGCCGCGATGGAAGTCTCCAGCCACGGTCTTGACCAGTCGCGCGTCAACGGTGTGCCGTTTCGCAGCGCAATCTTTACCAACCTCACCCGAGACCACCTCGACTACCACGGCACGATGGAAGCCTACGGTGCCATCAAGTCGCGCCTGTTTTACTGGCATGGCTTGAAACACGCCGTCATCAACGTAGATGATGAATACGGCGCGGAACTCGTATGCCGTCTGAAAAAAGACTGTCCCGATTTAGCCGTTTACAGTTACGGCTTCAGCGAGCAAGCCGATATCCGCATTACCGATTTCACCGCTTCTTCAGACGGCATAGCAGCCGTATTCCAAACCCCGTGGGGCGAAGGTCGTTGCCGCACCCGCCTGCTCGGACGGTTCAACGCGCAAAACCTCGCCGCCTGCATCGCCTTGCTTTGTGCCAACGGTTATCCGCTGGATAAAGTATTGGATGTGCTGGCAACAATCCGTCCCGCTTCAGGGCGCATGGACTGCATCATGAACAGCGGCAAGCCCTTGGTCGTCGTCGATTACGCCCACACGCCCGACGCATTGGAAAAAGCACTCTCCACCTTGCAGGAAATCAAACCGCAGGGCGCGGCTTTGTGGTGCGTATTCGGCTGCGGCGGTAACCGCGACCGAGGCAAACGCCCACTGATGGGTGCGGCAGCCGTACAGGGTGCGGATAAAGTTGTCGTCACCAGCGACAACCCGCGTTTGGAAAATCCGCACGACATCATCAACGACATCCTGCCTGCCGTTCCCGCGCCCGAATGCGTCGAAGCCGACCGCGCCGCCGCCATCCGTTATGCAGTCGAACGCGCCGCTGCAAACGACATCATTCTGATTGCCGGCAAAGGACACGAAAACTATCAGGATGTACAAGGCGTGAAGCACCATTTCTCTGATTTTGAAGTTGCAGAAAAAGCATTGGCGGGGCGGGGCTAAAATAGGCGGTACAAAGTTTTCAGACGACCTGACCGGCAAGAGGCCGTCTGAAACATTATGAATCTTGATTTATATAATTTGAATCTAAGGAAAAAAATGGGTATTTACCGCTGCAATAAATGCGGTTGCATGAATGAGCATTACTACGAATCCGGAATGAGTGAAATTGCTTGTCCAAAATGCACGGCTCCGGTTAAGGTTTACGACACTTTATTTTTTGTCAGTAAATTGTTGGAACGTTATTTCTCGGTAAACCGGGAATTGCAGGCTTTGAAGCAACAGGAAGACGGCGGTGAGGAAAATGCACAACAAGATACCGGTTCGGAAAACCAGAATTATAATCTGCTGACAGGCGTTAATTTATCGGAAACCGACATTTTGGCTACTGAAAAACAGCATGAACCGATACGCCAATGGTTTGCCCGGGCCAATATTGTGCCGATGTTTAACTTGCAGGCGGTAAATATGAGCGGTTTTTTTGATGAGGCTGCCGCTAAATTGGGCAGCAATTATCAGATTACTAAAAATATGTTGGGTCAGATCAGTTGGGCATATAGCCACAACCATACAAGCATTAGTTTGGATGTCGGCAAAATGTCGCAAAAAGATGGGCAAACAATGAATAATCTATGCCGACAATTTTATAGCCATACTCTGTTTTCTAAGTATTTTTATCAGAAACAGGAAAAAATTGTCCGCTTGAATCTGCAACGTGCCACTGCCATCAAACACTTTTTTTGTGGTGGTTGGCTTGAATGGTTTGCGTTGGGCAAAATGCTTGAAGAAGCAAAACAAAAAGGCAAGGGTTATGCTTTTTCTTGCGCCAGAAATATAAAAATCGAATTCGACAATGAAGATAAACAGGAGTTGGATGTCGTATTTTTACCGATGGGTAAAGAGCCGATTGTGGTGGAATGTAAATCAGGGGAATTCAGACGGGACATTGAAAAATATGTACGTTTGAAAAAACGATTGAATTTGCCGGATGACCGTTTTGTGATATTGGCTGCCGATTTAGAGGAAAACCAGGCAGTAGCATTAGGCAGTATGTACGGTTTAACTTTTGTTACACCTAAATCTATGATGAAACATTTACGGATGGTTATGTAAGGCCGTCTGAAAAAACAAACGAAAGAAACCATGAAACCACTAGACCTAAACTTTATCAGCCAAACCCTCAATCTTCCGCTGCCGTCTGAAAACAAACCCGTTTCGCGTGTCGTAACCGACAGCCGCGACATACGCGCGGGTGATGTGTTTTTCGCATTGGCGGGCGAGCGGTTTGACGCGCATGATTTTGTTGAAGACGTATTGGCTGCGGGTGCGGCGGCGGTTGTGGTTTCGCGTGAAGATTGCGCTGCTTTGGATGGCGCGTTGAAAGTTGATGACACACTTGCCGCCTTGCAAACGCTGGCAAAGGTGTGGCGTGAAAATGTGAATCCGTTTGTGTTCGGCATTACCGGTTCGGTCGGCAAGACGACGGTAAAGGAAATGCTGGCTGCGGTATTGCGCCGCCGTTTCGGCAATGATGCCGTTTTGGCGACGGCGGGCAATTTCAACAACCATATCGGATTGCCGCTTACTTTGTTGAAATTAAACGAAAAACACCGATATGCCGTGATTGAAATGGGCATGAACCATTTTGGCGAACTGGCGGTTTTGACGCAAATCGCCAAACCCGATGCCGCCTTGGTCAACAATGCCCTGCGCGCCCATGTCGGTTGCGGTTTCGACGGAGTGGGCGATATTGCCAAAGCGAAAAGCGAGATTTACCAAGGTTTATGTTCAGACGGCATTGCACTGATTCCTCAAGAAGATGTCAATATGGCTGTCTTCAAAACGGCAACGCTTAATTTGAATACGCGCACTTTCGGCATCGATAGCGGCGATGTTCACGCGGAAAATATCGTGCTGAAACCGTTGTCGTGCGAATTTGATTTGGTGTGCGGCGACGAACGCGCAGCCGTGGTGCTGCCTGTTCCCGGCCGCCACAATGTCCACAATGCCGCCGCTGCCGCCGCGCTGGCTTTGGCTGCGGGTTTGAGTTTGAACGATGTGGCGGAAGGTTTGAAAGGCTTCAGCAACATCAAAGGCCGTCTGAACGTCAAAGCCGGCATCAAAGGCGCGACCCTGATTGACGATACTTATAATGCGAACCCCGACAGCATGAGGGCAGCAATTGACGTGTTGGCGCGTATGCCTGCGCCGCGTATTTTCGTAATGGGTGATATGGGCGAACTGGGCGAGGACGAAGCCGCCGCCATGCACGCCGAAGTCGGCGCGTATGCTCGCGACCAAGGCATCGAAGCGGCTTATTTTGTCGGCGACAATAGCGTCGAAGCGGCGGAAACGTTTGGCGCGGACGGTTTGTGGTTCGCCGCCAAAGACCCGTTGATTCAAGTGTTGAGCCACGATTTGCCCGAACGCGCCACCGTATTGGTGAAAGGTTCGCGCTTTATGCAGATGGAAGAAGTGGTCGAGGCATTGGAGGATAAGTGAAAATGAAAAGCCGACGTTTTTTTAAAGCCTTATTGCTGATTGCCTCGCTGGTCGGCACGTTTTATGCCGGAATGCGGACGCAGGCGTATCTTTATGAAGATTTATGTTTAGACTTGGGCGGCGGTAAAAATCCGGGGAGTTACCCGATTTGCGTGATTGAGAAAGTCCCTGCACGTTAATCTGCAAAAACCGTCCGAAACCTTGCCGGGCGGCAAGCCAACCTCAAACGGGCGCAAGCCCATGTAACGACAAAAACAAAAAAAGGAAGCCCCATGTTTTTATGGCTCGCACATTTCAGCAACTGGTTAACCGGTCTGAATATTTTTCAATACACCACATTCCGCGCCGTCATGGCAGCGTTGACCGCCTTGGCGTTTTCCCTGATGTTCGGCCCGTGGACGATACGCAGGCTGACCGCGCTCAAATGCGGGCAGGCAGTGCGTACCGACGGCCCGCAAACCCACCTCGTCAAAAATGGCACGCCGACGATGGGCGGTTCGCTGATTCTGACTGCCATTACCGTGTCCACCCTGTTGTGGGGCAACTGGGCGAACCCGTATATCTGGATTCTCTTGGGCGTACTGCTTGCCACCGGTGCGCTCGGTTTTTACGACGACTGGCGCAAAGTCGTCTATAAAGACCCCAACGGCGTGTCCGCCAAATTCAAAATGGTGTGGCAGTCAAGCGTTGCCGTTATCGCCGGTTTGGCATTGTTTTACCTTGCCGCCAATTCCGCCAACAATATTTTGATTGTCCCGTTCTTCAAACAAATCGCCCTGCCGCTGGGCGTGGTCGGCTTTTTGGTGTTGTCTTACCTGACCATCGTCGGCACATCCAATGCCGTCAACCTCACCGACGGCTTGGACGGCCTGGCCGCCTTCCCTGTCGTCCTCGTTGCCGCCGGACTTGCCATTTTCGCCTACGTCAGCGGACACTACCAATTTTCCCAATACCTCCAGCTTCCCTATGTCGCCGGTGCGAACGAAGTCGCTATATTCTGCACCGCCATGTGCGGCGCGTGCCTCGGTTTCTTGTGGTTTAACGCCTATCCCGCGCAAGTCTTTATGGGCGATGTCGGCGCGCTGGCATTGGGTGCAGCACTCGGTACCGTCGCCGTCATCGTCCGCCAAGAGTTTGTTTTAGTGATTATGGGCGGTCTGTTCGTCGTAGAAGCCGTGTCCGTTATGCTTCAGGTCGGCTGGTATAAGAAAACCAAAAAACGCATCTTCCTGATGGCGCCGATTCATCACCACTATGAACAAAAAGGCTGGAAAGAAACCCAAGTCGTCGTCCGTTTCTGGATTATCACCATCGTATTGGTATTGATCGGCTTGAGTACCCTCAAAATCCGCTGAACCTATGCCGTCTGAACATCTTTCAGACGGCATTTGAACGCGCAATAAACCTGCGGCGGCAATCCGCCTCGCCCTATTGTTAACGGCGGCTGAAACCTGCCTTATACTGAAACAGGAGTAAAACCATGAAACAGACAGTCAAATGGCTTGCCGCCGCCCTGATTGCCTTGGGCTTGAACCAAGCAGTGTGGGCGGATAATATGCCGGATTTTCAGAAAACGCTTCAAGCTGCGGAGCAAGGGAATGCTAAAGCCCAATTGTATTTGGGTTGGATGTATGACAACGGGCAAGGAGTCCGTCAAGACGATGCACAGGCAGTGCGGTGGTATCGCAAGGCTGCAGAACAAGGGGATGACAGTGCCCAAAATAATTTGGGTATGATGTATGCCAACGGGCAAGGAGTCCGTCAAGACGATGCACAGGCGGTGCAGTGGTTTCGCAAGGCTGCAGAACAAGGGAATGCCCAAGCCCAATTAAATTTGGGTGTGATGTATTACAAAGGGCGAGGCGTCCGTCAAGACGATGCACAGGCAGAGCTGTGGACTCGTAAGGCGGCGGAACAAGGGGGTGCCAATGCCCAAAATAATTTGGGTGCGATGTATGCACAAGGGCTAGGAGTCCGTCAAGACTATGCACAGGCGGTGCAGTGGTATCGCAAGGTGGCAGAACAAGGGGATGCAGAAGCCCAATATAATTTGGGTGTGATGTATTACAATGGGCAAGGAGTCCGTCAAGACTATACACAGGCAGTGCAGTGGTATCGCAAGGCGGCAGAACAAGGGGATGCAGAAGCCCAATATAATTTGGGTCTGATGTATTACAAAGGCGAAGGAGTCCGTCAAGACCTTGCGCTCGCTCAAGAATGGTTTGGCAAGGCTTGTCAAAACGGAAACCAAAACGGCTGCGACAATTACCAACGCCTGAAGGCGGGTTATTGAACAGCTCGCGATGCCGTCTGAAAGCGGCTTGGGCAGGAGCGGACATCTTCCTGCCCAATATGATTTGTTTTAGGACAAAACCAAAATGACTTTCCAAAACAAAAAAATCCTCGTTGCCGGACTCGGCGGTACGGGTATTTCCATGATTGCCTATCTGCGCAAAAACGGCGCGGAGGTTGCCGCTTATGATGCGGAGCTGAAGCCGGAGCGCGTGTCGCAAATCGGCAAGATGTTTGACGGGCTGGTGTTTTACACGGGTCGTCTGAAGGATGCGCTGGACAACGGTTTCGATATTCTGGCGCTCAGTCCCGGCATCAGCGAGCGTCAGCCGGATATCGAGGCGTTCAAGCAAAACGGCGGGCGCGTGTTGGGCGACATTGAATTGCTGGCGGACATTGTGAACCGTCGCGGCGACAAGGTGATTGCGATTACGGGCAGCAACGGCAAAACGACGGTAACGAGCCTGGTCGGCTATCTCTGCATCAAGTGCGGGCTGGATACCGTTATCGCGGGCAATATCGGCACGCCGGTTTTGGAGGCGGAATTGCAGCGCGAAGGCAAAAAGGCGGATGTGTGGGTGTTGGAGCTTTCCAGCTTCCAACTGGAAAATACCGAAAGCCTGCGCCCGACTGCGGCGACGGTGCTGAACATCTCCGAAGACCATCTCGACCGCTACGACGACTTACTCGACTATGCGCATACCAAAGCCAAGATTTTCCGTGGCGACGGCGTGCAGGTTTTGAATGCGGACGATGCGTTCTGCCGCGCGATGAAACGCGCCGGGCGCGAGGTGAAATGGTTTTCGTTGGAACACGAAGCCGATTTTTGGTTGGAACGCGAGACAGGCCGCCTGAAACAAGGCAATGAAGATTTGATTGCCACGCAAGACATCCCGCTGCAAGGCTTGCACAACGCCGCCAACGTCATGGCTGCCGTCGCCTTGTGCGAAGCCGTCGGTTTGTCGCGAAACGAGTTGCTCGAGCACGTTAAAACCTTCCAAGGTCTGCCACACCGCGTGGAAAAAATCGGCGAGAAAAACGGCGTGGTGTTCATCGACGACAGCAAAGGCACGAACGTTGGCGCAACCGCCGCCGCGATTGCCGGTTTGCAAAATCCGCTCTTCGTGATTTTGGGCGGTATGGGCAAAGGGCAGGACTTCACGCCCCTGCGCGACGCGTTGAAGGATAAGGCAAAAGGCGTGTTCTTAATTGGTGTCGATGCACCGCAAATCCGCCGCGATTTGGACGGCTGCGGTTTGAACATGACCGACTGCGCCACTTTGGAAGAAGCCGTTCAGACGGCATACGCCCAAGCCGAAGCGGGTGATATCATGCTGCTCAGCCCCGCCTGCGCGAGCTTCGATATGTTTAAAGGCTATGCGCACCGTTCGGAAGTGTTTATTGAAGCGTTTAAGGCTTTGTGATGCCGTCTGAAACGCAAACGCCGTCATTGTTGGGCGGGAAGTAAAGATTTAGAATATTGATTTGGGATGTATCGCATGTTCGGACGGCATTATCTGCCGTCTGAAATTTTTGCCCTTTGCGGCAGATGCAAACAGAATGACAGGTGGTTTTTTTGAAGATTTCGGACATATTGGTAAAGGTGGGGAGCGGCATTCACACCGTGCTGCTCGACAGGCAGATTGTGCGCGACGGCAGGAAATTCGACACGTCGCTTTTGTGGATGCTGGTGTTGATGACGGCGTTCAGCCTGCTGATGATTTATTCGGCTTCTGTGTATTTGGCATCGAAGGAAGGCGGCAATCAGTTTTTCTATTTGACCAGACAGGCGGGGTTCGTCGTTGCCGGCCTTATAGCGAGCGGTTTTTTATGGTTTCTTTGCAGGATGAGGACATGGCGGCGGCTTGTGCCGTGGATTTTTGCCTTATCCGGCCTGTTGCTGGTAGTCGTATTGATTGCCGGGCGCGAAATCAATGGCGCGACCCGTTGGATACCTTTGGGTCCGTTGAATTTCCAGCCGACCGAGCTGTTCAAGCTGGCGGTCATCCTTTATTTGGCAAGCCTGTTCACGCGCCGTGAAGAAGTGTTGCGCAGCATGGAAAGTTTGGGTTGGCAGTCGATTTGGCGGGGGACGGCCAATCTGATCATGTCCGCCACCAATCCGCAGGCACGTCGTGAAACATTAGAAATGTACGGCCGTTTCCGGGCGATCATCCTGCCGATTATGCTGGTGGCGTTCGGTTTGGTGCTGATAATGGTACAGCCGGATTTCGGTTCGTTTGTCGTCATTACCGTCATTACCGTTGGAATGCTGTTTCTGGCAGGATTGCCGTGGAAATATTTTTTCGTCCTGGTAGGCAGCGTCTTGGGCGGGATGGTGCTGATGATTACCGCCGCTCCCTACCGTGTGCAGCGGGTAGTGGCATTTTTGGACCCGTGGAAAGACCCGCAGGGTGCCGGCTACCAGCTTACCCACTCTCTGATGGCAATCGGGCGCGGAGAGTGGTTCGGTATGGGTTTGGGTGCGAGTTTGAGCAAACGCGGCTTTCTGCCGGAAGCGCATACCGATTTTATTTTTGCCATCATCGCCGAAGAATTCGGCTTCTTCGGGATGTGCGTGCTGATATTCTGTTACGGCTGGCTGGTGGTGCGGGCGTTTTCCATCGGCAAGCAGTCGCGCGATTTGGGTTTGACTTTCAACGCCTATATCGCTTCGGGTATCGGCATTTGGATCGGTATCCAAAGTTTCTTCAATATCGGTGTGAACATCGGTGCTTTGCCGACCAAAGGTCTGACGCTGCCGTTGATGTCCTATGGCGGTTCGTCAGTCTTTTTCATGCTGATCAGTATGATGCTGCTGTTGCGTATAGATTATGAAAACCGCCAGAAAATGCGCGGTTACCGGGTGGAGTAAATCATGGGCGGTAAAACCTTTATGCTGATGGCGGGCGGAACGGGCGGACATATTTTCCCCGCGCTGGCGGTGGCGGATTCATTGCGCGCGCGCGGCCATCATGTAATTTGGCTGGGCAGCAAGGATTCGATGGAAGAGCGCATCGTGCCGCAATACGACATCCTGCTCGAAACGCTGGCGATTAAAGGCGTGCGCGGCAACGGCATCAAACGCAAGCTGATGCTGCCGTTTACTTTGTATCAAACCGTCCGCGAAGCGCAGCAGATTATCCGCAAACACCGTGTCGAGTGCGTCATCGGCTTCGGCGGCTTCGTTACCTTTCCCGGCGGTCTGGCGGCGAAACTCTTGGACGTGCCGATTGTGATTCACGAGCAAAACGCCGTGGCAGGCTTGTCCAACCGCCACCTGTCGCGCTGGGCGAAACGGGTGTTGTACGCTTTTCCGAAAGCGTTCAGCCACGAAGGCGGTTTGGTCGGCAACCCCGTCCGCGCCGATATTGCCGGGCTGCCCGCGCCTGACGAACGCTTCCAAGGGCGCGAAGGCCGTCTGAAAATTTTGGTGGTCGGCGGCAGTTTGGGCGCGGACGTTTTGAACAAAACCGTACCGCAGGCATTGGCTTTGCTGCCCGACGATGTGCGCCCGCAGATGTATCACCAGTCGGGGCGCAACAAGCTGGGCAATCTTCAGGCGGATTACGACGCGCTGGGCGTGCAAGCGGAATGCGTGGAATTTATTACCGACATGGTGTCCGCCTACCGCGATGCCGATTTGGTGATTTGCCGCGCCGGCGCGCTGACAATTGCCGAGTTGACTGCGGCAGGGTTGGGCGCGTTGTTAGTGCCGTATCCTCACGCCGTTGACGACCATCAAACCGCCAACGCGCGTTTTATGGTGCAGGCAGAAGCAGGACTGCTGTTGCCGCAAACCCAGTTGACGGCGGAAAAACTCGCCGAAATCCTCGGCAGCCTGAACCGCGAAAAATGTCTCAAATGGGCAGAGAACGCCCGTACTTTGGCATTGCCGCACAGCGCGGACGACGTTGCCGAAGCCGCGATTGCGTGTGCGGCGTAAACTGCCGAACCATGCCGTCTGAAAAGCCGTTCAGACGGCATGGATGTTTTTTATTTCAATCCGCTATATATTTGTCAGAAAACTATGGCGCGCAAACGGTCAGCACTTTAAAATAACGCCTTTACGCACTAAAAACCAACCGGAACGCAACGTTATGATGAAAAATCGAGTTACCAACATCCATTTTGTCGGTATCGGCGGCGTCGGCATGAGCGGTATTGCCGAAGTCTTGCACAATTTGGGCTTTAAAGTTTCCGGTTCGGATCAGGCGCGAAATGCCGCTACCGAGCATTTGAGCAGCTTGGGCATTCAAGTTTATCCCGGCCATACCGCAGAACACGTTAATGGTGCGGATGTTGTCGTTACCTCTACCGCCGTCAAAAAAGAAAATCCCGAAGTCGTCGCTGCGCTGGAGCAGCAAATCCCCGTCATTCCGCGCGCCTTGATGCTGGCGGAACTGATGCGCTTTCGTGACGGCATCGCCATCGCCGGTACGCATGGCAAAACTACGACCACCAGCCTGACCGCTTCCATCCTCGCTGCGGCAGGTCTCGACCCCACTTTCGTTATCGGCGGCAAACTCAATGCCGCAGGTACCAACGCTCGTTTGGGCAAAGGCGAATACATCGTTGCTGAAGCCGACGAGTCGGATGCATCCTTTCTGCACCTGACACCGATTATGTCCGTCGTTACCAATATCGACGAAGACCATATGGATACCTACGGACACAGCGTCGAAAAACTGCATCAGGCGTTTATCGATTTCATCCACCGTATGCCCTTCTACGGCAAAGCCTTTTTGTGTATTGACAGCGAACACGTCCGCGCGATTTTGCCCAAAGTGAGCAAACCCTACGCCACCTACGGTTTGGACGATACCGCCGACATCTACGCCACCGACATCGAAAACGTCGGCGCGCAAATGAAATTCACCGTCCATGTTCAAATGAAAGGACATGAGCAGGAGTCGTTTGAAGTTGTTTTGAATATGCCCGGCAGACACAACGTGCTGAACGCATTGGCAGCCATCGGCGTGGCGCTGGAAGTCGGCGCATTGGTTGAAGCGATCCAAAAAGGGCTGCTTGAATTTGAAGGCGTCGGTCGCCGCTTCCAAAAATACGGCGACATCAAGTTGCCAAACGGCGGGACCGCGCTCTTGGTGGACGACTACGGACACCACCCCGTCGAAATGGCGGCAACCCTCGCCGCCGCACGCGGCGCGTATCCCGACAAACGCCTGGTGCTCGCCTTCCAACCGCACCGCTATACCCGCACGCGCGATTTGTTTGAAGACTTTACCAAAGTACTCAATACCGTTGACGCGCTGGTGCTGACCGAAGTTTATGCCGCCGGCGAAGAACCGGTTGCCGCCGCCGACTCCCGCGCCCTTGCCCGCGCCATCCGCGTGTTGGGCAAACTCGAGCCGATTTACTGCGAAAACGTCGCCTACCTGCCCGAAATGCTGATGAATGTTTTGCAGGACGGCGACATCGTGTTGAATATGGGCGCGGGCAGCATCAACCGCGTGCCTGCCGCGCTGCTGGAGCTGTCGGAGAAAGCCTGAACGCCGTTTATCGTGATGCTGCGACAGCCGCCCGATGAAGCAATGTTCCATCAGGCGGGGCAAACAAGATTAAGGCCGTCTGAACACCCGGTTTGCTTTCAGACGGCCTGTATCAAAAAATAAAGCAATCAAGAAAGAACAAACACAATGCAGGATTTTGGCAAAGTAGCCGTGTTGATGGGCGGCTTTTCCAGCGAACGAGAAATCTCGCTGGACAGCGGCACCGCCATTTTGAACGCCTTAAAAAGCAAAGGCATAGACGCACACGCCTTCGATCCTAAAGAAACGCCCTTATCCGAACTGAAGGAGCGGGGATTTCAGACGGCATTCAACACCCTCCACGGCGTTTACGGCGAAGACGGGGCAGTTCAAGGCGCGTTGGAACTGTTGGGCATTCCTTACACCGGCAGCGGTGTCGCCGCCTCCGCCATCGGGATGGACAAATACCGCTGCAAACTGATTTGGCAAGCCTTGGGACTGCCCGTTCCCGAGTTTGCCGTCTTACACGACGACTCCGATTTCGATGCCGTCGAAGAAAAATTGGGCCTGCCGATGTTTGTGAAACCGGCAGCCGAAGGCAGCAGCGTCGGCGTGGTGAAAGTCAAAGAAAAAGGCCGTCTGAAAAGCGTTTACGAAGAATTGAAACACCTCCAGGGCGAAATCATTGCCGAGCGGTTTATCGGCGGCGGCGAATATTCCTGCCCCGTGTTGAACGGCAAAGGACTGCCGAGCATACACATCATCCCGGCGACCGAGTTCTACGACTACGAAGCCAAATACAACCGCGACGACACGGTTTATCAATGCCCGGCCGAAGACTTGGGCGAGGCTGAAGAAACCCTGATGCGCTCCCTGGCGGTACGGGGGGCGCAGGCAATCGGCGCGGCGGGCTGCGTGCGCGTCGATTTCCTCAAAGATACCGACGGCAAACTCTATCTGTTGGAAATCAACACCCTGCCCGGTATGACGAGCCATAGTTTAGTACCGAAATCCGCTGCCGTTACGGGCGTGGGTTTTGCCGATTTATGTATTGAAATTTTGAAGACCGCACATGTGGGATAATGCCGAAGCGATGGAACGGCTGACGCGCTGGCTGCTTGTCATGATGGCGATGCTGCTTGCTGCGTCCGGGCTGGTTTGGTTTTACAATTCGAATCATCTGCCCGTCAAGCAGGTGTCGCTGAAGGGCAACCTGGTTTATTCCGATAAGAAGGCATTGGGCAGTTTGGCGAAAGAATACATCCATGGGAATATTTTGAGGGCGGACATCAATGGTGCACAGGAGGCCTACCGCCGGTATCCGTGGATTGCGTCGGTCATGGTGCGCCGCCGTTTTCCCGATACGGTTGAGGTTGTCCTGACCGAGCGCAAGCCGGTCGCGCGTTGGGGCGGCAATGCCTTGGTGGATGGCGAGGGAAATGTCTTTAAGGCACATTTAAACAGGCCAGGCCTGCCGGTATTCAGGGGCGCGGAAGGAACGTCTGCCGAAATGCTCCGCCGTTATGACGAATTTTCGACTGTTTTGGCAAAACAGGGTTTGGGCATCAAAGAGATGACCTATACTGCACGTTCGGCGTGGAATGTCGTTTTGGACAACGGCATCACCGTCAGGCTCGGACGGGAAAACGAGATGAAACGCCTCCGGCTTTTTACCGAAGCGTGGCAGCATCTGTTGCGTAAAAATAAAAATCGGTTATCCTATGTGGATATGAGGTATAAGGACGGATTTTCAGTCCGCTATGCTTCTGACGGTTTACCCGAAAAAGAATCCGAAGAATAGTGGGAACAGGTATCGGACAGATTACGGTCGTGCCGTCTGAAACGGTGCGACGCAAATTTCAATCAGTTTTAAGAGCAGACGAACAATGGAACAGCAGAAAAGATACATCAGCGTACTGGATATCGGTACGTCTAAAGTCCTCGCACTGATCGGGGAAGTTCAAGATGACGACAAAATCAACATCGTCGGTTTGGGGCAGGCTCCTTCACGGGGCTTGCGCGCGGGCATGGTAACCAATATCGATGCCACCGTCCAAGCCATCAGGCAGGCGGTCAATGATGCCGAGCTGATGGCGGATACCAAAATTACTCACGTTACCACAGGTATCGCAGGCAACCACATCCGCAGTCTTAATTCGCAAGGTGTGGTTAAAATTAAAGACGGGGAAGTCACGCAGGCAGACATCGATCGCGCCATTGAAACGGCAAAGGCAATCAATATCCCGCCCGATCAAAAAATTCTCGATGCCGTGGTTCAAGACTACATTATTGACACCCAACTTGGCGTGAGGGAGCCCATCGGTATGAGCGGTGTGCGTCTGGATACGCGGGTACATATCATTACCGGTGCAAGTACGGCAGTGCAGAATGTCCAAAAATGTATCGAGCGGTGCGGCTTGAAAAGCGATCAAATCATGCTTCAGCCGTTGGCAAGCGGGCAGGCGGTGCTGACTGAAGATGAAAAAGACCTCGGCGTATGCGTCATCGACATTGGTGGCGGAACGACCGATATTGCCGTTTATATGAACGGCGCCATCCGCCATACGTCCGTCATTCCGGCCGGTGGTAATCTGATTACCAAAGATTTGTCCAAATCGTTGAGAACACCTCTCGATGCCGCCGAGTACATTAAAATCCATTATGGCGTGGCATCATGCGATACGGAAGGCTTGGATGAGATGATTGAAGTTCCGGGCGTGGGTGACCGGACATCGCGTCAGGTTTCCAGTAAGGTTTTGGCAGCAATCATCAGTGCACGTATTCAGGAGATTTTTGGCGTAGTGCTGGGCGAGCTGCAAAAATCGGGTTTCCCCAAAGAAGTGCTGAATGCGGGTATCGTTCTGACCGGCGGTGTGTCCATGATGACCGGGATTGTGGAATTTGCCGAAAAAATCTTCGATCTGCCTGTACGCACCGGTGCACCCCAAGAAATGGGCGGTTTGTCCGACCGCGTCCGCACACCGCGCTTTTCTACCGCTATCGGGCTGCTTCATGCAGCATGCAAGCTGGAAGGAAACTTGCCGCAGCTGGAAAAAGGTGCAGTGCAAGAGAGGGAAGAGGGCGGCGGTTTGTTGGCAAGATTGAAGCGGTGGATTGAAAACAACCTCTGAACAGTTGGATTGCCGTTTGACAGGTGAGAAGTATTTTGCCAGCAGCAAGATACTTCTTATATAATAAATAATAATTTATTTAAACCGTCCTCTGAACGGGGCGAGCAGGAGTTTTTGAATGGAATTTGTTTACGACGTGGCAGAATCGGCAGTCAGCCCTGCGGTAATTAAAGTAATCGGCTTGGGCGGCGGCGGTTGCAATGCAATCAATAACATGGTTGCCAACAATGTGCGCGGTGTGGAGTTTATCAGTGCCAATACGGATGCGCAGTCTCTGGCAAAAAACCATGCGGCGAAGAGAATCCAGTTGGGTACGAATCTGACACGCGGTTTGGGCGCGGGCGCGAATCCCGATATCGGCCGTGCGGCAGCCCAGGAAGACCGGGAAGCCATTGAAGAAGCCATTCGCGGTGCAAATATGCTCTTTATTACGACCGGTATGGGCGGCGGTACCGGTACCGGTTCGGCGCCGGTTGTTGCTGAGATTGCCAAGTCTTTGGGCATTCTGACCGTTGCCGTGGTTACCCGCCCGTTCGCATATGAAGGCAAACGCGTCCATGTGGCACAGGCAGGGTTGGAACAGTTGAAAGAACACGTCGATTCGCTGATCATCATCCCGAACGACAAACTGATGACCGCCTTGGGTGAAGACGTAACGATGCGCGAAGCCTTCCGTGCCGCCGATAATGTATTGCGCGATGCGGTCGCAGGTATTTCCGAAGTCGTTACCTGTCCGAGCGAAATCATCAACCTCGACTTTGCCGACGTGAAAACCGTGATGAGCAACCGCGGTATCGCCATGATGGGTTCTGGTTATGCCCAAGGTATCGACCGTGCGCGTATGGCAACTGATCAGGCCATTTCCAGCCCTCTGTTGGATGATGTAACCTTGGACGGAGCACGCGGTGTGCTGGTCAATATTACGACTGCTCCGGGTTGCCTGAAAATGTCCGAGTTGTCTGAAGTCATGAAAATCGTCAACCAAAGCGCGCATCCCGATTTGGAATGCAAATTCGGTGCTGCTGAAGACGAGACCATGAGCGAAGATGCCATCCGGATTACCATTATCGCTACCGGTCTGAAAGAAAAAGGCGCGGTCGATCCTACTCCGGCAAGGGAGGTAGAACCGGTTGCCCCGTCCAAACAGGAGCAAAGCCACAATGTCGAAGGTATGATCCGCACCAATCGCGGTATCCGCACCATGAATCTGACAGCTGCGGATTTCGACAATCAGTCCGTACTTGACGACTTTGAAATCCCTGCGATTTTGCGCCGTCAGTACAATTCAGACAAATAATGCTCCGTGTGCCGTAAACCTGCTGCCTCCCGAACCGGTTTTCCTGGTTTGGGAGGTATGTTTTTCAAGATGTTGCAATTTCGTACGGTTTGCGGTCGGCGGATTCAGATTTTTCCACTATACAGACTTTCAGATATGGACACTTCAAAACAAACACTGTTGGACGGGATTTTTAAGCTGAAGGCAAACGGTACGACGGTGCGTACGGAGTTGATGGCGGGTTTGACGACCTTTTTGACGATGTGCTACATCGTTATCGTCAACCCCCTGATTTTGGGCGAGACCGGAATGGATATGGGGGCGGTATTCGTCGCCACCTGTATCGCATCCGCCATCGGCTGCTTTGTTATGGGTTTTGTCGGCAACTATCCGATTGCGCTTGCACCGGGTATGGGTTTGAACGCGTATTTTACCTTTGCGGTCGTTAAAGGTATGGGTGTGCCTTGGCAGGTGGCTTTGGGTGCGGTCTTTATTTCAGGTTTGATTTTCATCCTGTTTAGCTTTTTCAAAGTCAGGGAAATGCTGGTCAACGCACTGCCTATGGGTTTGAAAATGTCGATTGCCGCCGGTATCGGTTTGTTTTTGGCACTGATTTCTCTGAAAGGCGCGGGTATTATCGTTGCCAATCCGGCAACCTTGGTCGGCTTGGGCGATATTCATCAGCCGTCCGCGTTGTTGGCGTTGTTCGGTTTTGCCATGGTGGTCGTATTGGGGCATTTCCGCGTTCAAGGCGCAATCATCATCACCATTTTGACGATTACCGTCATTGCTGGCCTGATGGGTTTGAACGAGTTTCACGGCATCATCGGCGAAGTGCCGAGCATTGCGCCGACTTTTATGCAGATGGATTTTAAAGGTCTGTTTACCGTCAGCATGGTCAGTGTGATTTTCGTCTTTTTCCTGGTCGATCTGTTCGACAGTACCGGAACACTGGTCGGTGTATCGCATCGTGCCGGACTTCTGGTGGACGGTAAGCTGCCGCGTTTGAAGCGCGCACTGTTGGCCGATTCAACCGCTATTGTGGCGGGTGCTGCTTTGGGTACTTCTTCGACGACACCCTATGTGGAAAGTGCGGCGGGCGTATCGGCAGGAGGCCGGACAGGCCTGACGGCGGTTACCGTCGGCGTATTGATGCTCGCCTGCCTGATGTTTTCACCGTTGGCGAAAAGTGTTCCGGCATTTGCCACTGCACCCGCCCTGCTGTATGTTGGTACGCAAATGCTCCGCAGTGCCCGGGATATTGATTGGGACGATATGACGGAAGCCGCGCCTGCGTTCCTGACCATTGTTTTCATGCCGTTTACTTATTCGATTGCAGACGGCATTGCTTTCGGCTTCATTAGTTATGCCGTAGTCAAACTTTTGTGTCGCCGAACCGAGGATGTTCCGCCTATGGTATGGGTTGTTGCCGTATTGTGGGCATTGAAATTCTGGTATTTGGGTTGATGGTTGTAAGCATCAAATGCCGTCTGAAATTTTCAGACGGCATTTTGTTTGGATTTTGGGCGTACAATACGGAAAACATGACGATAAGGATACAAACTATGGCACAGTTTTTCGCCGTTCATCCCGACAATCCCCAAGAACGCCTCATCAAGCAGGCAGTCGAAATCATCAATCAAGGCGGCGTGGTGGTTTATCCGACCGATTCGTGTTACGCCTTGGGTTGCAAACTTGGCGATAAGGCGGCGATGGAACGCATACTCTCTATCCGCAAAATCGATCAGAAACACCATCTAACACTGGTCTGTTCCGATTTGAGCGAGTTGGGTTCATATGCCAAAATCGACAACGTACAGTTTCGTCAGCTTAAAGCCGCTACACCCGGGCCTTATACTTTTATTTTACAGGCGACGAAGGATGTGCCGGCGCGCACCCTGCACCCGAAACGCAAAACCATCGGGCTGCGTATTCCCGATAATGCCATTGCACAAGCCCTGCTGGAGGAGTTGGGCGAACCGCTTTTAAGCTGCACCCTGATGCTGCCCGAAGACGGCGAGCCGCTGACCGACCCTTATGAAATACGCGACCGTTTGGAGCATGCCGTCGATTTGGTGATTGACGGCGGTTGGTGCGGAACCGATCCGACTACCGTCATCGACATGACCGACGGTACGGAATTGGTGCGCCGGGGTTGCGGCGATACGGCGGTGTTCGGTTTGTAGGGAAACCGATGCCGTCTGAAGCATCAGCCGTCCGAACGTATCGGGTGTTTTGCCGTTTACGGAAGTTCGAAATGCCGCCGCACATTTTGTTTCAGGCGGATTGTCTGTTCGGAACATCAAACAAAATGCCGTCTGAAAGCCCTTCAGACGGCATTACCTTGTTTATTTGCATTAATGGCGGAAATGGCGGATGCCAGTTACCACCATGGCGATGCCGTGTTCGTCCGCCGCGTCAAAGACTTCTTGATCGCGCATCGAACCTGCCGGATGGATGATGGCTTTAATGCCCTGTTCTGCA
Source organism: Neisseria sp. Marseille-Q1983 (assembly GCF_018224585.1). NCBI lineage: Bacteria > Pseudomonadati > Pseudomonadota > Betaproteobacteria > Neisseriales > Neisseriaceae > Neisseria > Neisseria sp. Marseille-Q1983. The sequence goes on along the minus strand of NZ_JAGTUI010000003.1, from coordinate 836 downwards.
ATCACGTCCACGCCGTCGCGGAATGGGAAGAAGGCATCGGAAGCGGCACATGCGCCGTGTAAGTCCAAACCTGCGTCTTGCGCTTTGCGGGCGGCGATGCGGGTGCTGTCCACACGGCTCATTTGGCCTGCGCCGATGCCGTAGGTTTGGCCGCCTTTGCCGAAGACGATGGCGTTGGATTTGACGTATTTTGCGACGTTCCAGACGAACAGCAAATCGTTCCATTCCTGCTCGGTCGGTTGGCGTTTGGAGACGACTTTCAAATCGGCGCGGCTGATGCGGTGAATATCAGGGGTTTGTACCAACAGTCCGCCACCGACGCGTTTGAGTTCAAAGCGGTTGGCACCTGCTTCGAGCGGGGTTGTTAGAGAAATTTGCAATACGCGCACGTTTTTCTTGGCGGCGGCGATTTCGAGGGCTTCGGCGGTAAACTTCGGTGCCATCAGGACTTCCATAAATTGGTTGTCGGTAATTTGTTTGACGGTTGCGCCGTCCACTTCGCGGTTGAAGGCGATGATGCCGCCGAACGCGCTGGTGGTGTCGGTGGCGTAGGCGAGTTTGTAGGCGGTTAAGGTATCGGCTGCAACGGCAACGCCGCACGGATTGGCGTGCTTCACAATCACGCAGGCGGGCGCGTCGAAGGATTTGACGGCTTCCCAAGCGGCATCGGCATCGGCGATGTTGTTGTAGGACAATTCTTTGCCTTGAAGCTGTTTATAAGCGGAAAGGCTGCCTGCGGCGGGGTCAATATCGCGGTAGAACGCGGCGCGTTGGTGCGGGTTTTCGCCGTAGCGCATGTCTTGCACTTTGATCCAGCTTTGGTTGAACTGGCTTGG